>JBFHFG010000638.1:0-1207 GCA_041583815.1 Halovulum sp. | reverse complement strand
GCCCCCATCAGGGCAAAGCCCGCTACGGCGAACCAGGCCGTGGGCGACAGGATCACGGCCATCGCGCCCAAGGCCGCGATACCGGTCTGCACCACGGCGACCCGGATCGCGCCGAAACGCTCGATCCAGGTGTCGGACATCAGCCGGCCCAGGGTCATCGTCGCCAGAAAGGCCGGGATCGACAGGCTGTCGACCCAATCCGGCGCGGAGAACGTGTCGCGCAGATAGATGACCGACCAGTTCTGCGTGCCGACCTGGCAGATGCTGCCGGCGATCCCGAACAGCATCACCAAAAGGGTGGCGCGCGTCGGCAGCGACAGGCCAGCGCGGCGCGTCAGGTCGGCGTTCCGCGGGGGCTTGCCCTCGATCCGCCGCAGGACGGTGAAGGACATCAGCGCGACTGGCAGGATCATGGCGGCCAAGTGCAACTGGGCCGAGACGCCGGCGCCGCGCGCCACGGCGCCGATCAGCGACGAGCCGAGCATCCCTGCGCTCCAGATCCCGTGGCAGCGGTTCATGATGCGCCGGCCCGTGGTGGTTTCGATCCGGTCGGCCTCGACGTTCATGGCGACGTTGGCAAGCGAGAAGACGATGCCGAGACAGACCAGCGAGATCAGAAGCAGGACCAGATCTGGCGAAAGGGCGGCGGTCGCGCTGAAGACCGCCATCAGCGGAATGCCGTAGGCCAGAATGGCTCGGGTGCCGATCAGTGCGATCACCCGGCCCGCCGTGACGTTCGCGATCAGGCCCGCCACGGGCAAGGCCGTCAGCGCCAGGCCCAGGACCGCTTCGGACAGTCCGAGCTTGCTTTGCAGGTCGGGGATGCGGGTGAAGATGCTGGCCGCGGCCAGCGCGTGGGCGAGGAATGTGACAAGGATGACGATGCGCGGGTTCAGGACCGTCGATGTGTCGGCCCCGGGTGTCATGTCAGTACATCTGCGCGATGGCTTTGAGCCTGAGCCCGGCCACTTGTTCCAACTCCGCGACCTCGTCGGCGCTCAGTGGGCCGCGACCCTCGTTCCGCGCGCTGACGAACCAGCGGGCAAAGCCCTGGGGCCATTCATAGACCAGGTCGTTCAGGGTCATCCCGGTGCCGCAGCAGGGGGAGGCGTGGCGGTGGAGGTGGAACCCCTCCTCGCCGTGCCAGTCGGCGTCCATCCAGGCGTGCCACTCGGGAATGGTGAAGGTGTGACCGCAGGCCGGGCAG
>JBFHFG010000637.1:0-1315 GCA_041583815.1 Halovulum sp. | reverse complement strand
TCCCGCGACTGCGTTGTCTTTCGCCGGCACCCGGTACGACGGCGTCGTATTCGAGATGGAGCACAACGCTTATGACATAGCCAGTCTGCGCGACAGTTTTCAGTTCATGCTGAACCGGGCACAGATCGCAAGGTCCGGATCCATCGCGCCCGCCGTGACCCCCATTGTGCGCATCCCGCCGAATGGCAGTGAAATGAACCAGTTCCTCGCCAAGCAGGTGCTGGACATCGGCGCTTACGGGGTCGTCTGGCCGCATATCAGCACGGCCGAACAAGCCTACAACGCAGTGGCATCCTGCCGGTATCCGAGACCGAAGGACGCGCCGATCTACGAACCCGTGGGCGTGCGGGGCGACGGGCCGGCCCGGGCCATGCGCTACTGGGGGCTCAGCCAGACCGAATATTACGCCCGCGCCGACGTCTGGCCTCTCGCCCCGCAAGGGGAAATCCTAGTGATCCTGATGATCGAGGATTGCGAAGGGGTCGATAACCTGGACGAAATCCTCGGGACGGTGGACGGCATCGGTGTCGTCCTGATCGGAGAAGGTGACTTGAGCCAGGAACTCGGTCATCCGCGCGAATTCGAACATCCGATTGTTCGCGAGGCGATGGGACATATCGTGGCGACCTGCAAGAAGCACAAAGTAACCGTCGGCCACCCCCATGTCGGCCCGAAAAACGTCGAAGCGGTGCTTGAGGAAGGTTTCACTTTCCTGATGGCGAAACCGACCACAACCTATCCGGCCCTTGAAAAGGGACTCGCGCTGTCCGGGCGTCTTTAGCGGCCCTTCGCGCGCGCGCCCGTGAAACGGTATCAAGCAAGGAACGAAAGATGACCGTCGTAGATATCCATCCACACATAATCTCCGAGGATACCGACCGCTACCCGATCACTCCGCTGGCAGGCAAGCGCTCCGAGTGGTCGGCAAAGCGCTCGGTCACGGTTGAGAAGATGATCGAAAGCATGGATGCCGCCGGTGTTGACAAGGCCGCCATTGTGCATTCCTCGACGACGTATGGGTTCAACTGCGAATATGCAGCCGATGCCGTGGCCGCCTATCCGGACAGGTTTACCGGCGTCTTCTCGGTCAACGTGCTCGAACCCGATGCCACCGAAGCTATGCTGAAATGGTACGACCAGGGCATGACCGGCATGCGGATTTTTACCCGTGGGAGCACGTTCAAGGAGCCCTGGCTGGCCTTGGACGATCCCAAGATCTTTCCCTGCTATGAGTTCGCGGGTGAGAAGCAGATTTCCGTCGCGATGAACCCCACCAACGGCGAGTTCGATCAACTGGAAACCATCCTGAAAGCCT
>JBFHFG010000636.1:0-1382 GCA_041583815.1 Halovulum sp. | reverse complement strand
TCGCTGTCGGGTGCGGGCCAGACGTCTTTCGCCTCGCTAAACGTGGCGCTTGGTGGCATGGGCGCACGGCCCGGCGCGGACGGGTTGTCGACGACGGCGTTTCCGTCGGGCGTCGGCTCGGTCCCGGTGGAGGCGGCCGAGGTCGCGGCGCCGGTGATCTACCACGCCAAGGAATACGTGACCGACAGCGGCGGGGCCGGGCGCTATCGCGGCGGACTTGGCCAGCGGATCGAGATCGGCTCGCGGCTGGGCGAGGACATGCTGCTGTCCGCCGCCGCCTTCGAGCGGCTGACCTCCGGCCCGGCGGGACGGCAGGGCGGCAGGCCCGGTGCGGCGGGGCGCGTCGAGATCAGCGACGGCACCCGCGTCATCGACAAGGGCATGTACAGGATACCGGCGGGTGAACGCCTTGTGCTTCAGACGCCGGGCGGGGGCGGGTTCGGAGAGCCCGCCGAACGCGACAGGGGTGCGCTTGCGCAGGATCTGTCCCATGGTCTGGTGTCCGAAACGGCCGCCACGACTGTCTACAACAGCGACAAAACCAACGGGAGTACACGCGAATGACCTGTTCCAAGACCATCCTGGCGGCAATCGCCGGACTGAGCCTGACCGGCGGTGCCGCGCTGGCCGACACCAAGTGGGATCTGAGCACCGCCTGGGGCGCGAACAACTTCCACGCCGAAGGCGCCATCGCCTTTGCCGATGCCGTGCGCGAGGCGACCGATGGTTCGGTCGACATCACCGTGCACCTGTCGGGCGAGATCGGCGTGAAGATCACCGAGAAGCTGGCCGCGGTCGAGACCGGCATCGTGCAGATGGCCGACATGCTGCTGTTCCTGCAGGCGGGCGACGAGCCCTTCCTGGGCGTCGACACGCTGCCCTACCTGATCCAGGGCCAGGACGAGATGCGCACCTGGCTGGAGGTCGCGGGCCCCACCTATGACGAGATCTTTGCCCGGCATAACCAGAAGGTGCTGTACTACGTGCCGTGGCCGTCGCCCGGCGTCTACACCAAGCAGCCGATCGTCAGCGCCGATGACATGAACGGCCAGCGCATCCGCGCGTTCAACGCCACCTCGTTCACCTTCCTCGAAAAGATGGGCGCGGCCCCGGTCGAACTGCCCTTCGGCGAACTGGCCGCTGCCGTGGCCGCCGGTACGGTGGACGGGGCCGCCACCTCGACCTCGACCGGCGTGAACTCGAAGCTCTACCAGTTCACCGAGCATTTCAATCCGCTGAACTGGTCGATGTCGCCTGACGCGGTGACCGTGAACCTGGATGCCTGGAACGCGCTGACCGACGAGGAACGCGCCGCGATCGAGGGGCTGGCCGACGAGATGGAGGCCGGGTTCTGGGCCGCCTCGGCGGGCGAGGACGAGGCG
>JBFHFG010000635.1:0-1388 GCA_041583815.1 Halovulum sp. | reverse complement strand
CGCTTTCAGCCCCGGCCCCTGCGCTATGCGGGGGCTGGCCCAGAACGCCTGCACGGCGGCGCGGTGGTCTGGGTTCTCGATATCCAGATGCGCGGCGAGGGTGTTGGCCATGCCCCCGGTCTCGCGCCCGCCCATGGCGTTCGGCTGGCCGGTCAGGCTGAGCGGCCCCATGCCCGGCTTGCCGATCCGACCAGTGGCCAGGTGACAGTTCAGAATCGCGTTGACCTTGTCCGTCCCGCTGGTGGACTGGTTCACACCCTGACTGAAGGCGGTGACAATACTTGGGGTATCGGTGAACAGCCGGAAAAACGCGTCGAGTTCGGCCTGCGACAGCCCGGTCACGGACAGATCCGCCGCCCGAGCCTCGGCCAGCGCCGCGTCAAAGCCTTCAACATGCGCATCAAGGAACGCCCGGTCCAGTGCATCGGTGGACGCAAGGTGCGCCAGCAGGCCGTTGAACAGCGCGACGTCGCTGCCCGGCTCGATCTTCAGATGCAGGTCGGCGATATCGCAGGTCGCGGTGCGGCGCGGGTCCACGACGACGACCTTCGTGCCACGCGCCTCCCGCGCCTCGGCCAGCCGTCGAAACAGGACCGGGTGACACCACGCCATGTTGGAGCCGACCAGCACGACAAGGTCCGCCAGTTCAAGATCCTCGTAGGTGCCGGGGACCGTATCGGTGCCGAAGGCCCGTTTCTGCCCTGCGACCGTCGAGGCCATGCACAGCCGCGAATTGGTGTCGATATTGCCCGAACCGATGAAACCCTTCATCAGCTTGTTGGCGACGTAGTAATCCTCGGTCAGCAGCTGCCCCGATACGTAGAAACCGACGGCATCGGGACCGTGCATTTTGATCGTGTTCAGAAAGCGCTCGGCGACGGTGCCCAGCGCCGTGTCCCAGTCCGTCGCGCGCCCACCGACGCGCGGGGCCAGCAGGCGGCCATCCGTGCCCAGTGTTTCGCCCAGCGCCAACCCCTTGGAGCAAAGCTTGCCCCGGTTCGCCGGATGCTCGGGATCGCCCTCGACCCGCAGCCCGCCTGCCCTTTCGGGCGTCAGCCGTACACCGCAGCCGACGCCGCAATAGGGACAGGTGGAGCGGATAGCGGGAACGCCGCTGCCGTCCATCACGCTGCCCGCCGGCCCAGCACCGAGGGGTCAAGCAACAGCCGCCCGTCCTCGATCCGCACCGGGTAGGTGGCGATGCGCCCCTCGTCCGCGCCCTGTGCCTCGCCCGTTTCCAGGTCGAACACCCAGTTGTGCAGCGGGCAAGTCACCTTGCGGCCGTGCACGATCCCCTCTTCCAACGGGCCGGCCTTGTGAGGACAGACAGCCGAGGTGGCAAAGACTTCTGCCGTGTCGGTGCGGAATACTGCGATGCAGCCGACGGG
>JBFHFG010000634.1:0-1422 GCA_041583815.1 Halovulum sp. | reverse complement strand
CACCGCTTTCCCTGCGGCAACTGCGGCTCGGACCTGCGCTATCTGCCAGGCACCGACAAGCTGCATTGCGACCATTGCGGCAACGAGGAACCGATCGACGATGGCGGCCCCTGGGCCAGCGCCACTGCGATCCGCGAGCAGGATTTCCGCGCCGCCATCGAGGCCAGGATCCCCGAGGCGGATATCGAGGAAACGCGCGTCCTGACCTGCCAGAACTGCGGCGCGAAGGTCGAGTTCGACCCGGACACCCACGCGACCGAATGTCCGTTCTGCGCTTCCCCCGTAGTGGTGGACACCGGCCCCCATCGCCACATCAAGCCCGCCGGTGTGCTGCCGTTCGCCCTGTCCGAGGACGAGGCGCGCAAGGCGATGACAGACTGGCTGGGTCGGCTGTGGTTCGCGCCGAACGGGTTGCAGCAATACGCCCGCAAGGGCCGGCGGATGCAGGGGATCTATGTTCCCTACTGGACCTATGACGCGGATACACGCAGCCAGTACCGCGGTCAGCGCGGCACCGTCTACTACGAGAACCAGACCCGCCGTGTGACCGTGAATGGCAAGACCGAGACGCGCACGGTGCGCGTGCAAAAGGTGCGCTGGACACGGGTGTCGGGCCGTGTCGCGCGTGCTTTCGACGACGTTCTTGTGCTGGCCTCGCGCAGCCTGCCGAAGAAATACACCGACCGGCTGGTCCCCTGGGATCTGACCGCGCTGGAGCCGTACCAGCCACAGTACCTGGCCGGGTTCCGTGCCGAGGCCTACCAGGTTGAACTGGCCGAGGGGTTCGACGAAGCACGCACGATCATGGACGCGACCATCCGGCGTGACGTCAAGTTCGACATCGGCGGCGACCGGCAGCGCATCGACCAGGTCGAGACCCAGATTTCGGACGTGACGTTCAAGCATGTGCTGCTACCGGTCTGGCTGGCGGCCTACAAATACGGCGGCAAAACCTATCGCTTCGTGGTCAACGGCCGGACCGGCGCGGTGCAGGGCGAACGTCCCTGGTCGCGGTGGAAGATCGCCGTGGCGGTCGTCTTGGGACTGATCCTGGCAGGCGCCGTCGGCTACCTGCTGGCGCAGAACGGTTGAGGCGGCTCCGGCGGCTCATGCGTTTCCGGCCGTCGGTTTCGGGTCATGCGCTCAGGCGGGGTGTGCATGGGAAGCTACTCGTGACGCACGCGGGGGTCACGCTAAGCACATCGCCCCCCATGCACGAGATCATCCTGACCGCCAATCGTGGTCCGGGCGTGATCCAAATCGGGCCGCTTTCCGTTAAGATTCCGTAACGTAAACCGCAGGTTAATCGGAACCCGCTCAAAGGTCCGTCGGCGCGGTCAGGTCAGGCGAATCAGCTTTCATCGAATTCACGGCCCGTCCGACCCGGTGCATGGACAGCATATCCTCGGGCGCGGGGCGCAT
>JBFHFG010000633.1:0-1479 GCA_041583815.1 Halovulum sp. | reverse complement strand
CGCCGACCCACTGGGTGCGGGCTATCACATCACGCAGGCCAAGATTGCGCTCGGCTCAGGCGGCTGGACAGGGCGCGGCTTCATGCAGGGCACGCAATCTAGGCTCAACTTCTTGCCCGAGAAACACACCGATTTCATCTTCGTCACGCTGGCCGAAGAATTCGGCTTTGTCGGGTCAGTGACGCTGCTGGGTCTGAACGCGCTGGTGGTGGTCTTTGCGCTGGTGTCGGCGTTCCGCAACCGCGACCGCTTCGGTTCGCTGCTGACCTCGGGGATCGCCGCAACCTTCTTCTTCTTCTTCTCGGTGAACATGGCGATGGTCATGGGCCTGATCCCGGTGGTCGGCGTGCCGCTGCCGCTGGTAAGCTATGGCGGTTCGGCGATGCTGGTCCTGCTGGCAGCCTTCGGCCTGATCCAGAGCGCGCATGTCCACCGGCCCCGCTGACTGACAGGGAATACCGATGCCGAAAATCCTATATGCAGGCGGCGATGACGCGCGCGATGTCTATACCCGCGAACTGACCACCGCTTTTGCCGAAGAAGGCCTGCAAGCCGAACTGGTGTTCGATGCGCCCGATCCCGCCGCGATCGACTACATCGTCTATTCCACCGCTGGACAGCTGACCGATTTCACGCCCTTCACCAATGCACGCGTGGTCCTGAGCCTGTGGGCCGGCGTCGAGAAGATCGTCGGCAATCCCACCCTGACGCAGCCGCTGACCCGGATGGTCGATCCCGGACTGGTCGAGGGTATGCGCGAATGGGTTGCCGGCCATGTGCTGCGTCATCACCTTGGCATGGACGTACACATCCTGAACCAGGACGGCGTCTGGCGGAACGACGATCCGGCGCCGCTGGCGCGGGAGCGCCCCGTCGGCGTGCTGGGCCTGGGCGAGCTTGGCCGCGCCTGCGGTCAAACGCTGGCCGGCCTGGGCTTTCCGGTCACCGGGTGGAGCCGATCCCCCCGCGAGGTCGACGGGATCGACTGCTTGCACGGCCCCGACGGGCTGGACGAGGTGCTGACGCGCGCGCAAATCCTGGTGGTGCTGTTGCCCGCAACCGCGGCGACCGAGGGGCTGCTGAACGCCGGTCGCCTGGCCCGCCTGCCCCGTGGCGCGGTAATCGTGAACGCCGGGCGTGGCGGGGTGATCGACGACAACGCCTTGCTGGCGGCATTGGACGAAGGGCAGGTCGGTCATGCGACGCTGGACGTGTTCCGCGTCGAACCGCTGCCGCCCGCGCATCCGTTCTGGGCGCACCCGCAGGTGACGGTGACGCCGCACATCTCGGCCCCGACACGTCCTGCAACGGCGGCCCGTTCGATCGTGCAGAATATCGCGCGGGCAGAGCGGGGCGAGCCGCTAGAGCATGTCGTGAACCGCGAACGCGGATACTGAACGATTGTTCAGTTTCGCCAGAGTGGCGCCAGCACGCGCAGCCGATATTGCAGCGCTGCCACCAACTTGTGCCGTTTCGTTG
>JBFHFG010000632.1:0-1548 GCA_041583815.1 Halovulum sp. | reverse complement strand
GGTTCCAGCTGGTGATCCTGAACCTTGAACCGACGCAGTAAGCGCCGGATCCAAATCCGCCAGGCGGCAATCCCTGTCGCCTGGCATTTTCATGAACAGATTGGCAGACAAAATGGAAGCTCTGGTTTGGGAAGGTCCCGAAGCGATGACACTGAAGGATTGGCCCGATCCCGTGCCCGGCGCGGGAGAGGTGCTGATCGATGTTGCCTATGTCGGTATCTGCGGTTCGGAACTCGGCGGTTACCTTGGCCACAACGCACTTCGGGTGCCCCCGCTGGTCATGGGGCATGAGTTTTCCGGCACCGTAGCCGCGATTGGCGAGGGCACCGAAACCGACCTGAAGATCGGCGACAAGGTGACCTGCAACCCGATGGTGCCCTGTGGCGAGTGTGAGTATTGCGCCGAAGGTGCGACGCATCTTTGCCTGTCGCGCTCGTTGATCGGTGCGCACCGGCCCGGCGCTTTTGCATCCCGCGTCACGGCCCCTGCACGGGCCACGTACCGTTTGCCGGACAGTGTTTCCCTGCAAGTTGGCGCCATGGTCGAACCGTTTGCGGTCGGCATCCGGATCGGCACGATGGCGGGCGACCTGACGGGCAAGACCGCCCTTGTTATCGGCGCGGGGCCGATTGGCCTGCTGGCCGTTCAGGTGCTGAAGCATTGCGGCGCGGAAAAGGTGTTCTGTGTCGATCTCGACGCCGACCGGCGCGAGATGGCCCGTAGTTTTGGTGCCGAGGTCATCGTTCCCGCAGACAACGATACGGTGGACTATGTCCGAACTGCCACCGACGGGCGCGGCGTTGCGGTGACGGTCGATGCTGTCGGTTCCGCGCAGACCCGGGCGCAATCCGTGGCGGCCACCCGGTCGGGCGGCGATGTGCTTCTGTCCGGTCTTCATGCCGAGGCCAGCGATTTCCCGGCCTCTGAAGTGATCCGCCGCGAGATCGTGGTCAGGGGGACGTTCTGCTATTCCGCGAAGGATTTCGCCGATGCGCTGGCCGCGGCCGCCGATGGCAGCCTGTCGCTCGGGTCCTGGATCGTCGAGGCGCCGCTGGGTGAAGGGGGGGCCTGGTTCGACCGGCTAGTGAAGAACCCGGGCAACGTATCGAAGGTTCTTCTGGTGCCGGGCCAGGCAGCATGAAGATCGTCAGCATCGAGGCCTTTCCGATCAAATCCGAGATGGTCGGTGCCCTCTACAAGGGGGCCGGCACCGAAGGCCGTCGACCGCCCTGGACCAAGGACGCCGAGGTGGCCGGGCCGATGTCGGGCTACGAGCGTTTCAAGAAGCTCCGGTCCACATGGCGCTATGACGGCGCAGTTGGCTGCCTGATCACCGCCGAGGACGGCACGACCGGGTTCGGCACGACCCGCTACGATCAGCCGGTCATCCACCTGATCAACGACCACCTCGCGCCGCTGCTGGTGGGCGAGGACTGCATGGCAATCGAACGCCTGTGGGACATGATGATGCGCATGACCACGCCCTATGGCGTGTCAGGCCTGCCGTCCTATGCGGTCTCGGGGATCGACCTCGCGCTGTGGGACCTG
>JBFHFG010000631.1:0-1561 GCA_041583815.1 Halovulum sp. | reverse complement strand
TCGGCGACGATGATGCGCGCGACGCGATGATCATCAGCCAGTACCAGCGCATGGTGCACTACGCCCTGGCCGGGTACGGCACCGCAGTCGCCTTTGCGAACCGCCTTGGCAGGGATGGCGATGCCGCCCGGCTTCAGGAATGCCTGGACAACACCTACGACGGCGACCGCCGGACGACGCATATCGCGACCCACGGCGTCAACCAGGCGGCGGCCTGACCGTCGCTGGTCCGGGTCACAGCCAGCCCAGCCTGCGCAGGATCAGCACCTGAAGCGCCACGATCACCAGCAGGATGCCAGTGAACACCCAGAACGCCGGGGACCACTCGGCCCCCGGCATCCCTGCAAGGTTGATGCCCATCAGCCCGGTCAGGACGCCCAGCGGCAGGAACACGACCGAGATCACCGAAAGCAGGTACAGGTTCCGGTTCAACTGGTCCGACAAGGCCGTGGTCAGCTCGTCCTTCACCACCACAAGCCGGTCGCGCAGGCTTTCGACCTCTTCGACCGCGCGCATCAACTGATCCTGCGATTCGGACAACCGCAGACGGTCGTCCTCGTGCAGGACGTCGACATGCTCCCGGGCCAGCAGACCGGCAGCCTCGCGTTGCGGAATCAGGAACCGGCGCAAGTCGACCAGTTCGCCCCGCATGTCTGTAACGCGGGCGCGCAGTTCCGGCGCCGGTCCCTGCAAAACCTGCGTCTCCAACGTGTCGCCCTCATCGTCCAACGAGGTCAGATGGGTCTCGATATGTCGGCACAGCAACTCCAGAAGGCGGCACAACAGGGCGCCGGACCGCTCCGGTCCCTCCCCTGCGGCAACCTCGTCAGCCAACTGCCAAAGCGAAGCCAGCCGCCGCTTGCCCAGCGAGATCACGCGCCCCTCGGACACCCACATCCGGATCGAGACCATGTCCTCGGGCTCTTCGTCGGGGTTGGTGTTGACGCCGCGCAGGATGACCAGCGCCCCCTCGCCATGCAGCAACGCGCGCGGCCGGGTTTCCGAGGCCAGAAGCGCATCGCGCACCGGCTCGGGCAGGTAGGCCAAGTGCGTCTCGATCCAGGTACGGGTGCCGGGGTGATCGGCCTGCATGTGAACCCAGGCCGGCGCGGGATCAGCCAGCGCGGCGGCGATCTCGTCGCTTTCGCGCAGCGCCCGGCCGCGATCCGCACCGGACAGGGCATAGGCGAAATGAATGAAATCGTTCATGCGGTTCGGCTTCCGGTTGCCTCGGTTCCTGACCGGATACCCTAAGACCCTGCGCCGCAAAGAAAAGGGGCGCCCCGCTGGGCGCCCCTCAATTCAGGTGACGGCACGCTGGCCGCCCGCCACGATCACTCGTGGATTTTCGAGACGACGCCGGCGCCGACGGTGCGGCCGCCTTCACGGATGGCGAAGCGCAGGCGCTCTTCCATCGCGATCGGGGCGATCAGTTCCACGTCGAACTTCAGGTTGTCGCCCGGCATCACCATCTCGGTGCCTTCGGGCAGCTGGACCGTGCCGGTCACGTCCGTCGTCCGGAAGTAGAACTGCGGGCGGTAGTTCGCGAAGAACGGCGTGT
>JBFHFG010000630.1:0-1660 GCA_041583815.1 Halovulum sp. | reverse complement strand
GGGAAGGACGGGGGTGATCGACAGGCTGTCGGCGCTGCCGGGCCGGGTTTCCAGCGTCACCTGCACCGCGTCGCCGCGCCGCGCGAAGTCGCGGTCGGCGATGGCGTGGACCTCGACGCCCGACGCAAGGCGGATGAGATGCGAAAGCTGCTGCTCCTTGCGGGTCAATTTGTGCCCGAATGCGGCGCGCTCGGTCTCGGTCAGCGCACCTGTGGCCTGTCGCAAGGCGGCAAGCGCTGCGCTGGCGTCAGAGAGGATCGCGGCAGTGTCCGGGAACGCGGCGCGAGCGGCATCCATGCGCGCCTGGGTCTCGGCCAGGTAGGGGCAGTCCTTCAGGTCGGTCAGCGCGACCGCCAGCCCGCCGGACAGCGATGTTTCCGCGCCATCGACGCGGCCATCGGCCAGGTGCAGCGGCCAGTCGCGCTCGGTCCCGGCGGGCACCCATTTACCCATCGCCTGCGTCGCGTGGAAAGCGCGGGATCGCTGGCCGATACGCTCGAAGCTCCAGCCGGTGACGGGATCGAGGCCCGCGCCCAGAACGGTGATCGTCGCGGGGGGCGGCGGCAGGTCGTCGTCATAGGCCTGGCCCGCACCGGACCAGGCGGGCAGGAACAGTTTCTTCACCTGCCAGGGCGGCAGGTCGCTGCCGGGGTATGCGGGGTCGGCGGCCAGGTCCATGACCCTGTGCGCCGCCTCGGTCATCGCGCGGTGGTGGCCGTGCTGTCCCGGCACGTCCAGGAAGGTCGGGCAGATGATGTCCGGCCGCTCCCGCCGCAGGATGTGGACGAACCGCGCCAACGTGCGCTCTTCACCCCAGCGGCCCAAGGTCTCCTTGCCGGATTTCGAGAAGCCGAAGTCGAAGATCGCATCCTCCGGCCCTTCGGACAGCCAGTACATGCGCAGGCCCAGCACGTCGCAGGCGGCCTCCATCTCGGCGGTGCGCAGCACACCGATTGCCGCGCCGGATTCGGTCCCGATGTCGTTCTGCCCGCCTTCACCTCGCGTCGAGCAGGCGTAGGATATGTCGATCCCATCGCGCCAGGCCATCGCCGCCAGCATTGCCGAGGTCTCGTCATCCGGGTGCGCGCCGGTGTTCATGAAGCTGACGACGGTCTGCAAGGGTTGCAGGGCGCGCCACAGGTCGACGATCAGCGGGTGGCGGGCCTCCTCGGCAAGGCGGGCACGGTCGGTCAGGGGCATGGGGAATCCGTTCGGTTGAATGCTCAGAAGATGCCCACCCGGGGCGTGAAAGCGCGATCGAGGATCAGGGCTGCAGCGCCCAGCGTGGCGGTCAGCCGCCCGCAGGAGCCAAGGGTCAGTCGGGGCAGGGTGCGGTCGGGCCGGTTCGAGACGCTGGCCGGTGGCAGATCTATCCGGGCGATCAGCGCATCGAGGATCGAGGCAGGCATCGCACCGCCAAGGATCACGAACTGCTCGTGAGTCTTGGCAAAGTCGGCTGCGACTTTCGGGGCGGAAACCGGGTCATCGGAATAGGCGATCGCCGTCGGCCCCGTGAAGAGATCACCGATCTCGTTCATCGGAGTGCCATCGAGAGCGAGCTTCGCCAGCCGGTTCTTCGTCACCTTGAACGACGCACCGGCCTTGGCCATCCGCGAACGCAGATCAGACATCTGGTTCACGGTGAGGCCGCTGTAGTGGG
>JBFHFG010000629.1:0-1682 GCA_041583815.1 Halovulum sp. | reverse complement strand
GCCGGTGGCATTGCCACTGTCGTCCACCGCGTATTCCCGGATATGCCCGCCCACCGTGTCGTTCACGTACAGCCGGGTTTCGTCCGCCGAGAAACACAGGCCATTCGGCTGATCGTAGTCGCGGGCGATGCAGTGGAGGCTGCCATCCGGATCAAGGCGATAGACGCCCTGGAAGTCCAACTCCTGGTCGCGCAATTCGCCAAGATCCTCGCGCACGCGGCCAAAAGTAGGATCGGTGAACCAGATCCGGCCCTTGCTGTCGCAAACCACGTCGTTCGGGCTGTTGAACTCCTTGCCCTCGAAATGCGTCGCCAGTACCCGCACCCGCTTGCCATCGTGGTCATGCAGGACAACTTGGGACGTCGCGTGCTCGCAAGAGATCACCCGCCCCGACTTGTCGAAGCAGTTGCCATTCGACTGGTTGCTGGGGACCCGGAACGGCGAAAGACCGTCGGCCTCGGTCCACCTGTACTGGCGGCTGTTGCGGATATCCGAAAACACCAGCCAGTTTTCGGTCGGATGCCAGATTGGCCCTTCGGTGAAGCCAAGGTCGCCCGCGACTTTCTCGAGTTGCGCGTTCGGGTGGATCAGCGCGGAAAATCGGTCGTCTCTGGTCTCGTAGATCATGGTGTCGGTCATTTCAGTCGGTTTCCGGGGTGGTTTTTGGGATCAACGGGCGGCGGCCGGCGGGGCGGTTTAGCCGGTGGCTGGGGCCATGACCTTCCGCTTCCTGAGGACCGCCCCGACAAGTGGGAGGATCACGAACAGGGCTGTCAGCGTCAGCACAGCCAGCGCGATCGGCCGGTCCAGCAAGTAGCCGAAGAGATCGCCCTGCGAGATCAGCAGCGTTCGGCGGAACTTCTCCTCAAAGATCGGGCCAAGTACGAAGCCGATCACGATCGGTGGCAGAGGAAAGTCGAACTTGCGCAGCAAGTATCCGGCAAAGCCGAAGAAGATCAGGACGTAGAGGTCCAGAATTTCGCGCTGCACGGCATAGGTTCCGACCAGGCTGATCATCACCACACAGGCCATGATCGCCCATTGCGGCAGCACCAGCACCCGGATCACCGCGCGGATGAACATCAGCCCGATGGGCAGCAGTAGCACGGCGCCGACAAGGAAGACGGCGAAGATGCCCTGTACCACCTCGGGGTCGGTGATGAACATGCGAGGGCCGGGGACGACGCCTTGCAACAGCAGCCCGCCCATCAGCACCGCGACGATTGGATCGCCGGGGATCGAGAGCGAGAGCATCGGGATCAACGCGCCGCCTGTTACCGCCGAATTCGATGTCTCGCAGGCGATCACGCCGTTGGGATTGCCGGTCCCGAACTCCGGGTCATCCTTGCGCTTGAACAGTTTCTCGATCCGGTAGCTCAGGAACGAGGCAGAAACGCCGCCGAGCCCCGGAAGGATCCCGATGAACACGCCCATGGCAGCCGCGCGAAGATAGGTGAACGGCCGGCGGACGAGGCTTGTGAACGCCTCCATCGATGTGCCGACGCCGGCCTCGGCGTCGTGCGCCCTGACCTGCCGCTCGGCCTGAACCGCGATCTCGGACAGGGCGAAGATGCCGACCAGCATCGGCACCAGCGCGATCCCGCTGTCGAGATAGATCGAGCCGTAGCCGAAGCGCGACACACCGGTCATCGGGTCAAGGCCTATGGTCGCGATGGCAAGTC
>JBFHFG010000628.1:0-1744 GCA_041583815.1 Halovulum sp. | reverse complement strand
CGCCTGAGGCCTGCATCAACCGCCCCGAAACCCACTCCTCCGGTTAACGTGACAACTCCGGCGTGCGACCCGCGGCATTCACGCCGGCGAGCATGTCCATGTCCACAATATCAAATCGCTTCGCGCCTGATTGCCACGAGCAGGGCTTGCACCGGTCGTCCGGCGCGCCGGGGTAACCTCGTGCTGCGAAAGGGCAGCGTCGATCCGGGCGCGCCACCCAGCTAAGCGACAGGCCGTTCCGCCTAAGCCATTCCGACTTGTTCGTACTGCTCCTCAAGCGCATCGCCTGGACGCTGGTCAAGGAACGTCAGCAGCTTCTCCCTGATTTCAAGCGCAGCGGGATCACCAAAAAGATTGTCCATCTCGTACGGGTCCGCTGACAGGTCGTAGAGTTCCCCCGCCTTGGTGATCATGTCGACAGTCAGCTTGTGCGTTTCCGTTCGAACGGCCCTGAGTTCCAGCCGGGTGCCGGTTCTCGATGGCCGCAGGTCCCATTCGCAGAGCGCGAAGTCCCGGTGGCCGTCTCCCTCGATAAGCGGCCGCAGGCTTCGGGAGTGAATGTCGCCCAGTGGCGCGGCATCGCCGTAGTCCAGCAGCGTCGCGGCGATGTCGAGCGTCGATACCGGGTCCGCGACAACCTTGCCGGCCGGAACTCCGGGCCCGCGGACGATGCAGCCGACCCGAAGCAACCCCTCGTAGAGCATCGGCCCCTTCAGTAGAAGTCCGTGATCTCCCAGCCAGTCGCCGTGATCGGCCGAATAGATGACGATGGTGTTCTCGTCGAGCCCAAGGCGCTGCAGCTCGATCAGGATGCGTCCCACGTTGTGATCGATCAGGGAAAGCATCCCGTAGTAGTTCGCGATCACCTCGCGCAGTTGATCGTCGGTCATTTCGGGTGTGCGAGAGAACTTCTCGCGGAACTCGGCCAAATCCGCCCGGATCTCGGGCTTACCTTCCAGCGCAGCGCGGTGCCACCACGGGCGGCGATCCAGGTCGAGCCGCCGATGCTCGGGCAGGTCCACATCCTCGGGAAGGTGCAGCAGGCTCCACGGCACGGGACAGTCGAACGGATGGTGCGGGTCGGGAAACGAAACCCAGGCGCAGAATGGCTCGTCCTTGTCAGCGCGATCGTTCAGGTAGGAAATGGCGCGGTCGCCAACCCAGGTCGAGTTGTGCCAAGCCGGCTCCAGTCCCGAATGCCAGGTCTGGGGCGCACCCTTGGTGTCTGGACCTACATTGGTCTCGTACTTCCTGTTACGCTCTTCTCCGCGGCCATCCTGATAGTACCAGCGCTCGTAGTGTTGGCCGTTGGGCGGCTGTAGCGGCAGGTGGCAGTTGTGCCCCTCGACCACCAATTCGACGTGATCGAACCCCATGTAGGGACCGTTCCAGTCGTCCGGGTACTTCATCATGCTCTCGCGGTCTTCGGGCGTGCCCGTGGCCTCGAACGTGTGGGCGGTGGCGAAATGCGCCTTCCCCAGCAGCGCCGTGTGATAGCCCGCTGCCGAAAGCGACCCGGCAAACCCTTTCTCGCCAAGCGCCGGGTCCAGATCGATACCGTTGTCCGATACGCCGTGCGTGCGTGGCAGGAGCCCGGTCAGGATCGATGCCCGCGCAGGCTGACAGATCGGATTCGGCGTAATGCAGGCGGAAAACCGGGTTCCATCGCGCGCAAGCTCGTCCAGGTGCGGTGTGTGGACCTTCCTGCCCTCGAAACCGAAGCAGTCGCCGCGATGCTGATCGG
>JBFHFG010000627.1:0-1768 GCA_041583815.1 Halovulum sp. | reverse complement strand
TCGTCCAGGTCGATCTCGTCAACCATCGCCACGACTTCCCGCTCGGCGTAGTGGCCGCAGGACGGGCAGACATGGTGCGGACGCTTCAACTCGCCGCAATTGCCGCATTCGTTCGGGTTCGCGCCGGCCAGCGCATCGTGCGAGCGGCGCATGCCGCGCTTGGACCGCGTGATCTTACTCTTAGGAACAGCCATCTGTTCAACCTCTGGGTCTTAGGGGCTTCGCCCGCTGCCGGGGGGATGCCGCGACGGGGACAAACCCCGAAAGCCGCGAACAACCGGCGGTGTCCGGAAGCGCGGACCATACCCGGATTCATCTGCGCTGCAAGGGGAAAGTTTCGCTCATTTCTCTCCATCGCCCAATTTTTGCTTCAGGGCCTCCAGCGCGGCGAAGGGTTTGGGCTCGGGCTCCATCGGTGCGGCGCCCGGCGGGCGGGCCTCGATGTCGGCGTCGCCCGCGCCGCGCGCCCGCGGATAAGGGGGCAGGGCCAGCGCCAGCTCCTCTATTGCCAGCGCGCCAAGGTCAAGCGTATCGGGCAGCGGTTCCAGCTCGTCGGGCGCGTCGGGGTCCAGGGTGATTTCGCCGTCGTCCGTGTCCAGTCCCGCAACATACTCGCGCCTAACCGGTGCGTCGATGCGCGTGGGAACGGGTTGCAGGGTGACGACGCAGGTCTGCGTCACGCTGGCGCCCACCGTGCCGCGAAAGCTCCAGCCGCCTTCGTCCGCCGCGGACAACCGGCCGGTCAGGCGCAGCTTCGACACCGCTTGCAGCTCCAGAAGTGCTGCGACCCGGGCGCATTCCTCGGGTGTGGCGACCTCGTCGATTTCGTGCGTCCTGGACCGGGACAGCCGGGCCAGGCGCAGGGGCCGGCTGAACTCAGCGCCGGGCGCTGTCGGGGGACGATCGTCTGCCATCGGTTTCTCCTTGCCTCGTGCTCGCTTGAAATTAGGGGGGGCGCGGGGTACGGGACAAGGGGGCTAAACGAAGAGGGCACCGTGCCGGACAGAATGACCAAGGCGATAGCGCGGACAATGATGGCGGTCTGTGTGCTGATTCTGGCCGGCTGCACGCCGTCGGTGACGGTCCACGGCTATGTTCCGACCGAGGAGGAGATCGCGTCGATCGAACCCGGCGTCGATACGATCCTGTCCATCGAGGAACGTCTGGGTCGCCCGGCCAGCACTGCGCTGGTTTCGGGCGACGAGTGGTACTACGTCCAGACGACGATGGAGCAGTTGACATACAACCCGCCGAAAATCACCGACCGCGTGGTTCTGGCGATTGCGTTCGACGACGATGGCGTGGTGGAAGAGGTTACCCGCTACGGGCTGAACGACGGGCAGGCGATTCCGCTTTCGACCCGCATCACCCGCACCGGCGGCCAGCGGCGCAACGTCCTGCTGGCGGTGTTCGGCGGCCTGCTGAACTTCGACGCGAGCAGCATCCTGGATCGCTGAGGTATTCGTGGGTGGCGTGCACGTGATCGACGCGCCATCCCCGAACCAAGGCGAACGGCGTGGCGGGCTTGGCCCATCGCTGGTCGTCCTGCACTACACGGCGATGGATAGCGCCGAGGCTGCGCTCTCGCGTCTGCGCGCGCCACAGCACGAGGTTTCCGCACATTACCTGATCGGTGGCTCCGGTCAGGTCTGGCGCATGGTGGATGAGTCGCGCCGCGCCTGGCACGCCGGTGCCGGGGCCTGGGGTGGGCAGGGCGACGTGAACTCCCGCAGTATCGGGATAGAACTGGATAACCGGGGCGACCACC
>JBFHFG010000626.1:0-1885 GCA_041583815.1 Halovulum sp. | reverse complement strand
CGGCTCGGCGTCGCCGCACATGAACACGTCGAACGCGCCATAGCCGATTTCCGGCCAGGTGTGGACCGAGATGTGGCTTTCGGCCAGCACCGCCACGCCGCTGACGCCCTGGGGCGAGAACTTGTGCGTGTGCAGGTGCAGAAGCGTCGCACCGCATTCGTCGACGCAATCGCGGAACGCCTGCTCGATCCGGGTCTGGTCGTCCAGCCCGATGCCGTCGATCACCTCGATGATCAGGTGCGTTCCCGCGAAGACCTTGCCGTCACGGCGGATGAAGTGGTCATCGCGCGCGGGATCGAACACGTCGCGGTCGTGGACCAGTTCAAGATGATTTTCCTGCGCAGACACGCTTGCCTGCGGTGTAGTGCCCTCATGGGTGGCGCCTGTCTCCAGACCGTTCCCCAGTTGGACGTGGGTGGCGCTTTTCATCGCGTCCTCCATGCCAGCCAGTAGAATGAATCCAGCGGTTCCTTAGCGCCCCCCCGAGATAACCCGAAGTTGGGATCGGCAACCCTGTGGGCGGCGACCTAATCGGGTGAGCCGACTCGTTCAAGGGCAAAGACGCCATCGGGCGGAATTTTTCCGGCCTGTCTCATTCGGGTGGCGTCAGGCGGTGTCCGCACGCAGTGCCCGGCGGGCCCTGCCGGTCCAGAACAGCGCCCAGACCGCATAACCCATGAACTTGAGCGTATCCTCGATCAGCACAATCGGCTTGGTTTGGGGAAGGATCATGTCAAAGGCCATCGATCCGACCAGCAGTGCCCCGGCCAGGAAAAGCACGGCCAGCGGCCCCGACCGCCTGCTGCCCATAAGCTGAACCATGATCCCCAGTCCGAACAGCAGGTACGCCGCGAAGATCACGTACTCGGGCAGGGCGCCGGCAAGCAGCCCGGCGTCCTCGTGCAGCATGAACAGATCGTCCAGCGCCACAAAGCCCGAGAACAGCGCGACGCTGCGCAGAAGAGGGGGCGTCGTGACATAGGGCAGAAAGGCCGCGAAGGCGCAGACCGCGGCGGTGCCGAACATGATAGCGACGCCCAGGTGCGAAATCATCCCGGCGATCGGCGGGAAGCTGAAGCTGGCGGCCGGGTCCCGCACCAGCAGGGTGCCCTGGATCCCCCGGGCCTCGGCCAGAAAGACAGAAAGTGCCACGAACGCACCCGCAAGTCCGGCCACGACCAGCGCTTTCAGAAAGGGGTTTGCCGGGCCGTGAGTTTTGTCCTGCGTGCTGCCGCGCAGCCGCAGATCCGAATCGATATCCATGAATGACGTCCGCAACTCGATCACATTTACACATTAGGACAGCGGATTGTGTCATCGTAACGTCATAGTTCGAGCGGGAAAATGTTCAGGTTTCTTGGGGTATTATGATACCTTAATTGTAATGCGCTGATTTTCAACGGAAATACTGGAAGTGGGGGCGTTGACATGGCGCGGGAAATCCGTAGAAACCGCTCATCCGCTTTCCGGGTGGTGACGGCACTGGCCCCACCGCCACAGACGATTGGACAAGACCGATGAAAACCTACTCCGCCAAACCGGCAGAGATCGAGAAGAAGTGGGTCCTGATCGACGCCGAAGGTGTCGTTCTGGGTCGCCTCGCCTCGATCATCGCCATGCGCCTGCGGGGCAAGCACAAGCCCAGCTTCACGCCGCACATGGACATGGGCGACAACGTTATCGTCATCAACGCCGACAAGGTGCAGTTGACGGGCAACAAGCGCGCCGACAAGAACTACTACTGGCACACCGGCCATCCGGGCGGCATCAAGTCGCGCACGGCCGGCCAGATCCTGGAAGGTCGCTTCCCCGAGCGCGTGGTGCAGAAGGCCGTGCAGCGCATGCTGCCGGGCGGCCCGCTGAGCCGCAAGCAGATGTCCAACCT
>JBFHFG010000625.1:0-1890 GCA_041583815.1 Halovulum sp. | reverse complement strand
CTTGCCGCGGTGCCTGCCGAAACGCCCGCCGCCCGTCGTGCGCGCGATGCGGCGCGCGCCGCCCCGGACGGACACTGATCATGACCGACACCCCACTTCTGATCGCCCATCGGGGCGCATCCACCCATTTCCGCGAGAACTCGCCCGCCGCGTGGGCCGGGGCCATCGCCGCAGGGGCCGACCTGATCGAGGCCGACACCCGGATCACCGCAGATCATCGGATCGTCATCAGCCATGACCCCGACTTGTCGCGCGTCGCGGGAAGTCCTGTGGCCATATCCGAAAGCACTTTCGCGGATCTTCAGCGGGTCACAGCCGATGGTGCGCCCGCTGCACCGGCGCTGTCGATGCTGTTCGCCGAAGTTCCCACGGACATGTCGATCCTGTTCGACGTGAAGGACGAAAGCCCCGCTGCCCTGGCTTTGCTGGTCGAGGCTTCGCTGGCCACGGGACGATCCAACCTGACTATCGGCCTGCACCATGTCGAAAGCCTGGACCGCGTACGCGCGCTGGGTTGGGACGGCGCGGTTCTGGGCCTACTTGTGGACATGAACGAGCAGGAAGCGTTCTTCCACCGCGGCGGAACCGCCTTGCGGATGTGGGAAAGCTACGCCCTGACCGCCCCCGAACGGCTGGCCCGACACGTAGAACGCGGTCACCCGGTCTGGATCACCGTTGGCGACAAGGCATCCGGACGCGCCGTCGGCGTGCACGATGACGAAAGCCTGCTCTACCTGGCAGGGTTGGGGGCTTCGGGCTTTCTGGTGAACGACCCCGCCGCCTGCAGCGCCCTTCTGCAGAAGGGCGCGCTGGCATGATGGGCGTTTTCCTTCTGACCAAGTCCCTGCGCGCCCTGCTGACGCTGTTCCTTGCAGTGACCTTCGTATTCCTGATCCTGCGGCTGGCTGGCGATCCGATGCGGTTGATGCTGCCTGATGACACACCGCCCGACGTGATCGAGCATTACCGGCAGGTCTATGGCCTGGACCGGTCGCTGATCGAACAATACGTGCTGTACCTCAAAGGGCTGCTGCAGGGCGATCTGGGCTATTCCTTTCGCGACCGGCAACCGGCGCTGGATGCCGTGCTCGAGCGTATCCCGGCCACCATGCTGCTGGGCCTGACCAGTTTCGTCCTGTCGACGCTGATCGGGGTGATCTTTGGCATCGCTGCTGCCCTGAAACGCGGCACGTCGCTGGACCATGCGGTCATGGGCCTGTCGATCTTCGGCCACGCGATGCCCAGTTTCTTCCTGGGGATCCTGATGATCCTGACCTTCGCGATGAGCCTGCGCTGGCTGCCTAGCGCCGGAATGGGCACCGCCGCCCACCTGGTCATGCCCGCAATCACGCTTGGCATCGGCGGAGCAGGGGCCATTGCACGGTTCACCCGGTCCTCGATGCTTGAGGTCCTGAACCAGCCCTATATGCGCACCGCGCGGGCCAAAGGCGTCGGGCTGCGCAGCCGTGTGCTGCGCGACGCAGTCCCCAACGCGGCGATCCCCGTGGTCACCGTGCTGGGCCTGCGCATGGGCGGGCTGATCTCGGGCACGGTGGTGGTCGAGACGGTCTTTGCCTGGCCCGGCATCGGTCAGCTTCTGGTCACCGCCGTCAGCCAGCGCGACCTCGCCGTCGTGCAGACGATCGTGCTGTTGGTGGCGCTGACGATGGTGCTGGCCAACTTCTTCGTCGATGTCGCGTACCGCTGGCTCGATCCACGGATCGCCGCGGCCGGAAAGGAAGCCGCATGACCGTGCAAGACATGTCCCCCCTGCCTGCGCGCCGCAGCCTGTTTCCCCGCCGCAGGGATCGAACGGCCGGACCGGTCATTCTGCTGTCGCTCGGTTGGCTGGCTATCGTGGTGTTCGTTGCCATCTTCGCCGGCCTGCTG
>JBFHFG010000624.1:0-1945 GCA_041583815.1 Halovulum sp. | reverse complement strand
ATGGCGAACTTGATCAGCGTCTGCAGTTTCGCGGGCCCGGCGACGCCGATATGGATCGGCAGATCCACCCCGGCCTCGCGCAGCCGGCCGGCCCATGCGATCACCAGCTCGGCCTCGAAGCAGAACTGCGTGGCGATGGCCATCTCGGCATCGGTGCGCCTGGCGAATTCCGATTTCCAGCGCAGTGCGTCCATTACGGCCTGCTCCCCCCCGGTGGGGTCGATGTCGCGATTGCCCTCGGGGTGCCCCGCGACGTGCAGCCGGGTGAAGCCGCGCGCGTCCAGCACGCCGCTTTCCATCACCTGCATTGAACTGTGGTAGTCACCTACAGGCTCGGACAAGCCCCCGGCGATCAGCAGCGCCTGGTTTACGCCAACGTTGGCATAGCGCGCTGCCCAATCGTCCAGCGTCGCGCGATCCGGGATAATCCGGGCGGGCAGGTGGGGCATGACGGTGAAGCCTTCATCCACCAGCCGGCCGGCGGTAGAGACCATGTCTTCGATCGGCGTGCCAGCGATGTGGGCGACGTAGACCCGGGTGCCCTCGGGCAGGATGGCGCGGAAATCCTCGACCTTGGCGGCGGTCCGCGGCATCACCTCGATCGAGTAGCCCCGGACGAATTTCGCGAGCGTATCGCTGGCACCAGCCAGCGGGGCAGCGTGGGCCGCCTTGCGTCCAAAGGGCAGAATTTTCGCCATGTACTGCGTCCCTTCCGTCAGGATTCGCGCCCGCCGTTTTCGACCAGCGCCCGAAGCTTCTCCGTTTCGTACGCGGCATCGAGTCGCGCCGCTTCTGCAGAAGCGACATCTTCCGCGTCACCATCGACAGAATACGGCTCTGCGCGCCGCCATTCGGCGAGGTAGGCGTCGCTGTCCCGCGCACCTGATTTCATGGCAGCACGGTCGATCGCCTGTTCGAAGCGCTCGGGCAGGGGGCGTTTTATGGCCTTTCTGCCGCGCCCCACGATCACTTGCGCGGGGATGTCACGCCAATAAACGATGGTTACGTCGGGCATCCTGGCCTCCGGTTCCGGGGTGGTCGTTTTCCCGTATCGTCACAGTTATGTGGAATATCCGCCCTTTGTCAGCCCTGCGCGCGAATAACCAGTTCAAAATTCCGCGCGAATGGCGCATATTGCGCGGTAGCGACAAGCTTTGACGGTAGGACCGACGCTCATGACCAACTCTTCCACGACTGCGGGCAAGCAGCCCGTGACGCTATCCTTCGAGTTTTTTCCGCCCGCAACGACCGAGGCCACGCTGCAGTTGTGGCGATCGGTGGAACGCCTTGCGCCGCTGGATCCGAGTTTCGTCTCGGTGACCTACGGGGCAGGGGGCACCACGCGCCAGCGGACCCACGCCGCGATCCGCACGATCCAGGACCGCGCCCGCCTTTCGGTGGCCGGGCACCTGACCTGTGTAGGGGCGACCCGCGCGGAAACGCTTGAGGTGGCCGAAACCTATCGCGCCAACGGTGTGAACCGGATTGTCGCGTTGCGAGGCGATCCGCCAAAGGGTGCGGACAAGTTCGAACCGCATCCCGACGGCTTCCGCACCGCGGCCGAACTGGTCGAGGCGCTGGCCGAGCGGAATTTCGACATTACCGTTGCCGCCTATCCGGAAACCCACCCCGAGGCTGCCAGCCCGGAATCCGATGTCGAGAACCTCAAGCGAAAGTTGGATGCAGGCGCCGACCGGGCGATCACCCAGTTCTTCTTCGAGATCGACCACTTCCGCCGCTTCCGCGACCGGGTGGCCGCCGCCGGGATCGATGCTCCGGTCATCCCCGGCATTCTGCCGATTGAGAATTTCACCCGCATGGCCCGCTTTGCCCGCGCCTGCGGCACGAACGTCCCAGACTGGATGGAAACCGCATTCGGCAACGCCGCGACCGAAGAGGACGCGCTGTTGCTGGCCGCATCCATCGCGACCGAGCAGTGCGATCT
>JBFHFG010000623.1:0-1948 GCA_041583815.1 Halovulum sp. | reverse complement strand
GTCATGAAGGGTTACTTCGCTCCTTGCGCGAGAGGATCGACGGCTGGGGCATTGGCCCGGCGCAGCGTCCGCCAGGCGCGCGGATCCAGTGCGTCGCGCAGCCCGTCACCGATGAAGTTCACCGAGAGGACAGCGATCATGATGGCCATCGAGGGGCCGAAGAGCAGCCACGGGGCGTCATCCAGATAGCGGCGCGCCTCGTTCAGGTCGCGGCCCCAGCTGGGGGTAGGGGGCTGGGCACCGAGACCCAGAAAGCTGATCGATGCTTCCGAGACAATGGCGCCGGCAAATACGATGGTGATCTGGACCACGACCGGCGCGATGGCGTTTCGCAACACGTGCGAGATGATGATCCGGGACCAGTTCGCCCCCAGGACCCGGGCGGCGGAGATGTAGACCTCCTGCCGGATGCTCAGGGTCGAGCTGCGGACGATGCGGGCAAAGACTGGAACACGGACGATGGCCAGCGCCAGCATGACGTTCTGGATCTGGGGCCCCAGCACACCGACGATGGCGACAGCCAGCAGCAGCGGCGGGAAGGTCAGGAAGGCATCCATGATCCGCATCAGAAGGTTGTCGATCCTGCCGCCCGCGAAGCCGGCGATCAGGCCGATCGGCATTCCCACGGCTGTGGAGGCAAGGACGACCAGCAGCGCCACGCTGAGCGAAAGTTGTCCGCCGTAGAGGACACGCGAAAGAACGTCTCGCCCGAAATAGTCGGTGCCCAGCCAATGCGACCAGCTTGGCGGTTGCAGCTTGTCGGACAGGCTGATTGCAACCGGATCATAGGGCGCGACCAGCGGGGCCAGAACGCAGGAGACGGTCAGGATGACGAACAGGACGAAGCTGAACAGGGCTGCCCGGTTGCCCAGGAACTGGCCGCTGGCAAGGCGTATTGCACTGTTGCCGCGCGGGGTCGGGATTTCGGCAGAAGAGGTCAATATCGGATCCTCGGATCGAGTATGACATACAGGGTGTCGGCCACGATGTTTGCGAAGATGAAGAACACCGCGGTTATCAGGGTCAGGCCCTGCACCACCGGGAAGTCGCGGTTGACGACCGCCTCGATCAAGGCCGATCCCATGCCGGGGATCGCGAAGATGAACTCGATGGTGATTTGCACGCCGATCAGGTACCCGAACTGGATCGCACAGATCGTCACCACGGGGATCAGCGCATTCTTGAGGCCGTGGACAGAGATGATCCACCATCGGGGTAGGCCCTTGGCCTGCGCGGTCCGCATGTAGTCGCGCGACAGCACGTCGATCATCGACGATCGCATGAAGCGTGTCAGAACCCCGATCTCGGCCGCAGCAAGTGCGATGCTGGGCAGGATATAGGGGCTGATATGCTCCCAGAAGGTCTGGTCGGTGTTGGCCCTCGATCCGATTCCGGTGATCGGAAACCAGCCAAGCTGAACCGAGAAGACATAAATCAGCAGCAGTGCCAGCACGAAGTTTGGAATGGCGATGCCGCCGATGGAGACTCCGGTCACAATGTAGTCGACGAAGGTGTTGCGCCGCATGGCCGAGATGATGCCGGCGGGGACAGCGACCAGCAGGGCCAGCCCCATGGACGCGGCGGCAAGGCCGAGGCTGATGGGAAAGCGGCTGGCGATGATGTCCAGAACGGGTTGGTTCAGGCGGATAGACTCGCCCAGGTCACCACGTACCGCGTTGCCGACCCATATCAGGTATTGGGTGATCAGTGGTTCATCCAGATTGAACTTCTCGCGCAGCGCGGCGACGGCGGCGGGCGAGGTTTCCATGCCAAGCATGATCTGCACCGGATCCCCCGGCGTGACGCGCATGAGTCCGAATATCAGGACGCTGGCGACCAGTAGAACGATGGGTAACTGTAGGAGGCGCTTCGACAGGTAGCCCCAGCTTTTCATGCCTTGGCCCTTTGATCGTTGGGTTTGGACGGGCGCGGCCTGCGCGCCCGCCGT
>JBFHFG010000622.1:0-1957 GCA_041583815.1 Halovulum sp. | reverse complement strand
GCATCGCGCTTGGCGCCGATCAGTTCGACCCCGTACTTTTCCAGCACGCCGAGGTCGTCGAGTTTCAGCGCGGTGTTCAGCCCGGTCTGGCCGCCCATCGTGGGCAGCAGCGCGTCAGGGCGTTCCTTCTCGATGATCTTGGTGACGAACTCGGGGGTGATCGGTTCGATATACGTGGCGTCGGCCAGCGAGGGATCGGTCATGATCGTCGCCGGGTTGGAGTTCACCAGGATCACCCGGTAGCCCTCTTCCTTGAGGGCCTTGCACGCCTGTGCGCCGGAATAATCGAACTCGCACGCCTGGCCAATGATGATGGGGCCTGCGCCGATGATCATGATGGAGCTGATATCGGTTCTTTTCGGCATGTCCGGTCCCGTCCCAAGCGTCGCGCAAAACTGCGCCGTGACTTACGGGCAGGGCGCGTGGGAAGCAAGGGGGCAAGGGCGCACGGATGGGTTGATCTGCCTCAATGTCGGCCGGAACCGGGTCGTGTCAGCATAGCCGAAGGAGCTTTTGGGGCGGAGGCGGCATGAAACACCTGAGCGTGGCGATGATCCTGGGGGCGCTGGCGGCCCCTGCATGGGCCGATGATGCCGAGGCCGGGCGGGCCCTGGCCGAGGCCTGGTGCACAGCCTGTCATGCGCTGGACGGTGCCGAGACCGCCAGCGACGCCGCCCCGGCGTTTGCCGGTATCGCGGCCGACCCGGACCTGTCACCGGGCCAGTTGCGCGCGCGCATTGCCGCACCGCACCCGCCGATGCCGCAGCTGGACCCGACCGAGGAGCAGCTGTCGGACCTGGTCGCCTATATCTCGAGCTTGTCCGCGGACTGATCCGCCAACGGGTCCCGGGGGGCGAGCGGCAGCAGCCGCGAATCCCTCAGGGCGGCGGTTCGGTGGCCGTGTCCGGCCATGGTGGCCGGGTCTTGCGCGTGGGCCATGAACGCGGCGACCGAAGCCTGCCGGACCAGCATGGCGGCGTCCCAGCATTCGCCCTCGGGGCCGATCAGCCAAGGGCCTCCGGTGCCGTAGAACAGCAGATCCCCGCCGCTTGCGCGCAGGTAGGGCAGCGTATGGTCGATATAGCGGCGAAACGCCTGCGCGCCGGTGATCGGCTGCGATGGGGCCAGCGCCGGCGTTTCCGTATAGTCTGCCGTCTTTCGGAACCGTAGCAGGTTCAGCATCACCACGGGGCCGGTCAGACCCCGTGCGAAAAGCGCCGCGCCTGCCGCCTGCGTGGGCGCAAGGTGGGTCATTTGTCCGCCGCCAGCCGCAGCGCGTGCGCCGCAATGTCGCCGGGCCAGTCCTGCATCTGTTCGGTCAGGCGCGCGGTGTCGCCGGCGAACAGGGCGCGCGTCGCCTCTTCGAAACGGGGCAGGTCGCCGGCAATGGCCGACAGGAAGGTGTAGGCTGCCGTGCGCGCCCGTCTTGCGTCCGTGCGCCCACCATCTTCGCGACGGGCCTGTTCGACCAGCCGCCGCAGCGTGGCCGAGGCGCCGCCCTGCTGTTCGGCCAACCAGTCCCAGTGCCGGGGCAGCAGTGTGACCTCGCGCGCGACGACGCCCAGTTTCGGGCGGCCACGGGGGCGGCTGGCCGGGGGCGTTGCTTGCGGTTCCGCAGGAGGCGCGAAGCGGGCCGTCACCTGCGCCGGCGTGCCGCGCAGGTCCAGGTCGATGACCTTGCCTGTGGTGTCGTCGAAGGTCAGCACCGGCGCGTCGTGGCTGGTGGCGTGCAGCGCCAGCGCCACCTCGGCCAGCGGGCCCTGTGCGACGATGCGCGGACCGGCGAAGGCGGTGCAGGGCGTGGTGGGATCGTGGGGCATGTCGGTTCCTGTCTGTTTCGACGCTTATTACCCGGGTTAAATTCAGCTTGTCAATTGCACCCGGGTAATAATATCAAGCGACATGGACCACGGAGGGCAGCACCATGCGCAGGGAAGACAGGAAACAGGCGATTTCG
>JBFHFG010000621.1:0-1963 GCA_041583815.1 Halovulum sp. | reverse complement strand
CTGCCGCCCGAAGAATTCGAGCACAGGTACCCTGCCGACCTGTCCGGGGGACAGCGCCAAAGGATCGCCATCGCCCGCGCGCTGGTACTCGATCCTGATTTCATCGTCGCGGACGAGCCGGTTTCGATGCTGGACGTTTCCGTTCAGGCAGGTGTTCTGAGGCTGCTTGACGAGCTGTCCCGCGAGCTCGGGCTTGGGGTGCTCTACATCTCTCACGACATCGCGACGGTCGGCTATATCTGCGACCGTATCGCAGTCATGTACCTGGGCCGCGTGGTCGAGGAAGGCCCGGTGCAGGAGGTGATGCGCCGGCCGCAGCATCCGTACACGCAGAACCTGATGCGGGCCATTCCGAACACCGACCCCCTGGTCAAGCGAGAGCGGGTGGTTCTGGAAGGCGACGTTCCATCGCCGATCGACACACCGCCGGGATGCCGCTTCGCCTCGCGCTGTCCGCATGTTGCGCCGGTCTGCAGGACCGAGGAGCCAGCCCTGCTTGCCACTGACGGGGCAACCACCGCCCGGTGCCACCTGTTTGGCGTTCTTTCCAAGGCAGGTCGCATCGAAGGGACCGGCGACGACGGCGCGCCCACCGATACACGGAGGATCGGGACAGCATGAGCCTCGCCAAGCAGGACGCGTATGACGGGATCCGCCAGCTCATCCTATCGGGTGACTTTGTCGCCGGCGATCCGATGCCGGAGGAGATGCTGGCCGAGCGCCTGAATATCAGCCGGACACCGGTCCGCGATGCGCTGCAACAGCTGATCGCGGAAGGCGTGGTGGAGCGTCGGTCGAACCGACGGGTTCATCTTGCGGCCGTCAACCCGATGAGCGTGGTCGAGATCTTCGCTGTCCGCGCCCGTCTTGAACCCCTTGCCGCGCGGCTTGCGGCGCAACATGTCACGACGGAGTTTCTCGACGAACTGGCAGGCTTCGTCCGCGATATGGACCGCGCCGCGCAAGCGCCAGAGCCCGATCGCAGGCTTTACCGTCAGCAGAACGAGAACTTCCACTGGAGGATTCTTACCCAGTCGGCAAGCAGTGCGGTGGCCACCGCCGTCAAGCAGGTCGCCCGACATCGCATCACCAGCCCCACGTTCGAGCAATGGACACGGCACGAACTTGAGCGAAGCCAGAACCATCATCGCGAACTGATGGACGCGTTCAGGGCTGCCGATCCGGACTGGGCTGACGCGATCATGAGTGCCCATCTTTACGCGGCCCGGTCGATCTATGCCCGAACCGCCGCCGAAAAGGAGCAAGACACGTGACGCGGGCCAGGCATCAATTCCCGGCGGGCAGACCATGCTGAAGCTCTACGGCTACTGGCGGTCGTCCGCATCCTACCGCGTGCGGATCGCGCTGAACCTGAAGGGTCAGGCGTATGACATGTGCAGCGTGGATCTCCGCAGCGGAGAGCAGTCAGAGCCGGTCTATATTGACAAGAATCCGTCCGGCCACGTCCCGACACTGCTGACTGACGAAGGTTACCTGACCCAGTCGCTGGCAATCATCGAATGGCTCGACGCAACGTTGCCCGAGCCTGCACTGCTGTCATCCAACCCCCTGCGCGCAGCGCACATCCGGGCCGCGGCGCAGGTCATTGCCTGCGACATTCATCCACTCAACAACCTTTCGGTGCTGATGCGGCTGCGCCAGATGGGCCATGACGAAGATACCCAACGCGACTGGATGCATCACTGGATGTCCCGGGGCCTGGCCTCCTTCGCGGCGCAGATTGCCGAAACCGGCCCGTTCTGTTTCGGCGATGCGCCGTCCCTCGCTGACATCTGCCTGGTGCCGCAGCTCTACAATGCCCGCCGCTGGGGCCTCGACCTGTTGGGCCTTGGCAGGCTGACCGAGATCGAGGCGCGCTGCCTTGACCTTTCCGCATTCGCTGCCGCCCGGCCCGAAGTGCAACCCGATGCCCCGATGGAGACCAAGACATGACCGGACTGCT
>JBFHFG010000620.1:0-1977 GCA_041583815.1 Halovulum sp. | reverse complement strand
GTGTCCGACATGTTCGCCGAGAACGCGACAAGGCTTGCCGAACAATACGGGTGCCAGGTGCGCAGTTCCGACGAGATCATCGCCGATCCGTCGATAGATGCGGTCCTGATCGCGACCTCGACCGATACCCATTCCGACCTGATCGAAGCGGCGACCGCCACTGGCAAGGCGGTTTTGTGCGAGAAGCCGGTGGATCTGAGCCTTGCTCGCGCACAGGCCTGCCGGAAGGCCGTGGCGGCGACGGGCAAACCGGTGATGATCGGCTTCAACCGGCGGTTCGATCCCAATTTCGGTGCGCTGAAGGCTGCCCTGGACGCGGGTGAGATCGGCAAGGCCGAATTGCTGTCGATCACATCGTTCGACCCGGCGCCGCCGCCTGTGAGCTACGTCAAGGTGTCTGGCGGGCTGTTCCGCGACATGATGATCCACGACTTCGACATGGCGAATTTCATCATGGGCGAAGCGCCGGTCAGCGTTGTCGCGGTCGGCAGTTCCATCGTCGATCCGGCGATCGGCGCCGCCGGCGACGTGGATACCGCCGTGGTCACGCTGACCTATGCAGACGGGCGGATCGCGGTGATCAAGAACTCGCGCCGGGCGGTCTATGGCTACGACCAGCGGGTCGAGGTTCTGGGGTCCGACGGGCTGCTGCAGGCACAGAACATGCTGGAAAACACTGTGGTGAAATCGACGGTGACGGGCGTGACTGGGGCCAAGCCCACATATTTCTTCCTTGAACGCTACATGCCCGCCTACGAGGCTGAATGGGCAGCCTTCGTTGATGCAGTGACCACCGGTGGTGGGCTGCCCGTCGATCTGGACGATGGCGTCGCGGCACTGGCGATGGCCGAGGCGGCGACGCGCTCGGCCAGCACCGGTGGTCCGGTCACGATGGCCGAGATCGCGGGCTGACCGTGACCGGGGCGCTTGTGGCAGTGGCGCCAAGAATCTGAGAACCGTGCGATTGCGCGCTGAACGAGGAACACGTGAGATGAGCGTCAAGGTCGGTATATCGCTGATCGCCTGGCAGAACGATGATCTGCCGGACCTGACCGCAGCCTTCACCACCGAACAGGCGATGGAGGATGCGGCGCGGATTGGTTACGCCGGTGTCGAGAGGGGGCGGCGTATGCCCGCCGACACCGAAGGCCTGCGCGCTTACCTCGACCGGTATGGCGTGTCGCTGTGCGGAGGGTGGTGTTCCGGGAACCTGATGTTCTCCCCGCTCTCACAAGAAAAGGATGCCGTGCGCCGGCAGGTCGAGCAGTTCGTCGCGCTGGACGCGCCCTGCATCGTCTATGCGGAATGTTCGAACACGGTGCAGGGTGACTTGGAAACCCCTGTCAACAAGCGCCCGAAACTGGCGCGGGACGAGGTACTGGCCTATGCCGCCAAACTGTCAGAACTGGCGAAATGGATGGCCGACAAGGGGATGACGCTGTCCTACCACCATCACATGGGATCGATGATCGAGGATCAGGACGATATCGACTGGTTGATGGAGGGAAGCAGCCCCGAGGTGACGCTGCTTTATGACACCGGGCACCTGCATTTCGGCGGGGCCGACGTGCTGGGCACGCTCGACAAATGGGGGCACCGCGTGCACCACGTCCATTTCAAGGACGTGCGCGAACCGGTGGCGCGCGCGATCCGTGCCGGGAACCGAAGCTTCCTCGACGCGGTGCGCGCGGGTGCCTTCACCGTACCGGGCGACCCCGAGGGATGCATCGATTTCCAGGCAGTTACCGACAAGCTGAAGGCGATGGAGTATTCCGGATGGATCGTCGTCGAGGCGGAACAGGACCCGGCCAAGGCGCCGCCGTTCGAATATGCGAAAACCGGGTACGACCACATCGCGCGGATCTGCGCGCTGTCAGGCCTTGGCATCGACGCCGCGAGTTGAGCTGCGGCGCCCGCTGGGTGGTGGGCGTGGTGGTTATTCCGGCCAGGGATCGACCAGCCGGTCGTCCTTGAACG
>JBFHFG010000619.1:0-2033 GCA_041583815.1 Halovulum sp. | reverse complement strand
CTGACCGAACGCGAGGTCGCCTGGCTGATGGACCACGAATACGCCCGCACCGCACAGGACGTGCTGTGGCGCCGAACCAAACTGGGCCTGCGCCTGGACCAGCCTCAGATCGACGCCCTCCAGGCCTGGATGGACGAACAACGGGCAGGCGAGGTTCCGGCGGCGGAATGAACAGGCGCTGAAGAACGCAACGATAACAACAAGAAAAGACAGGAAGGGGAGTGTAGATGACGCTGGAACTCAAGGGTGTCAGCAAGGTGTCGGGGGGTGAGATTCATATCCATCCCACCGACCTGACACTCGAAGCCGGCACGATGAACGTGCTGCTTGGACCGACGCTGGCGGGGAAAACCTCGTTGATGCGGCTGATGGCCGGGCTCGACGTACCCGCCACCGGCACGATCCATTGGCGCGGCGAAGACGTGACCGGCATGCGGGTACAGGACCGCAAGGTCGCGATGGTCTACCAGCAGTTCATCAACTACCCCTCGATGACGGTCTACGACAACATCGCCTCGCCCATGCGCCTGATCGGCCGCACCCGGTCCGAGATCGACGCCGCAGTCCGCAAGACCGCCGACCTGTTGAAACTGACGCCGATGCTGGACCGCAAGCCGCTGGAACTGTCCGGTGGGCAGCAGCAGCGCTGCGCGCTGGCCCGCGCGCTGGTCAAGGATGCCGGGCTGGTTCTGCTGGACGAACCACTGGCGAACCTCGACTACAAGCTGCGCGAAGAACTGCGCGCCGAGATCCCGAAGATCTTCGAGGAATCCGGATCGATCTTTGTCTACGCTACCACCGAACCCGAGGAAGCGCTGCTTCTGGGCGGCAATACCGCGACGCTGTGGCAAGGGCGCGTGACGCAGTTCGGCCCGACGCCTCAGGTCTATCGCCAGCCGGCTGACTCGACCACGGCGCGGGTGTTCTCGGACCCGCCGATGAATTTCCTCGCGATCTCCAAAGCCGGGCACAAGCTGATGTTCGGCGACGGGCAGGCGGCCGAGGCGACCGGCAAGTTGGCGGACCTGTCCGACGGGCGCTACCTGGCGGGGTTCCGGCCCAACCACCTGTCGCTGAACCATCACAGCGGCAACGCGATGAAATTCGCATGCACGCTGGAAGTGACCGAGATCACCGGCTCCGAGACCTTCGTGCACCTCGACCATCATGGGGAACGCTGGGTCGGGCTGGTCGGCGGTGTACAGCACCTGACGCTGGGCGCACCGATCGACGTCTACCTGGACCCGGCGCATGTCTACATCTTTGCCGAGGACGGCGCGCTTGTCGCCCCCGCGGCCTATGCACTGGCGGCGTGAGGGGGAACGCATGGCACAGATCACGCTGAAGAACCTGGCGCATTCCTACCTGGCCTCGCCCAAGGGCGAAGCGGACTACGCGCTGAAGGAGTTGCACCACGTCTGGAAGGACGGCGAGGCCTATGCGCTGCTGGGGCCGTCCGGTTGCGGCAAGTCCACGCTACTCAACATCATCTCGGGCCTGCTGGTGCCCAGCCAGGGCCGGATCCTGTTCGGCGACGACGACGTGACGGAAAAGACCACCGCCGACCGCAACATCGCGCAGGTGTTTCAGTTCCCGGTCGTCTACGACACGATGACCGTGCGCGACAACCTGGCCTTCCCGCTGCGCAACCGCGGCGCGGATGCCGCCTACGTCACCAAGCGGGTCGACGAGATCGCGAAGATGATCGGCATGGAGGCCGAGCTCGATCGCAAGGCGCGTGGGCTGACCGCCGACGCCAAGCAGAAGATCAGCCTCGGGCGCGGCATGGTGCGCGAGGACGTGAACGCGATCCTTTTCGACGAACCGCTGACGGTGATCGACCCGCACATGAAGTGGGAGTTGCGTACCCAGCTGAAGGCCCTGCACAACCGGTTCGGCCACACGATGATCTACGTCACCCACGACCAGACCGAGGCGCTGACCTTCGCCGACAAGGTCGTGGTCATGCATGACGGGCGCGTGGTGCAGCTTGGCACCCCTGAAGAGCTGTTCGAGACGCCCGAGCATACATT
>JBFHFG010000618.1:0-2065 GCA_041583815.1 Halovulum sp. | reverse complement strand
GGCGCCGTGATGTTCGTGCAACCTGACGCCAGCCAGTTCCGCATCCAGGTTGCGGATCAGCCAGACCGGGCAGCCGAACCCATCCAGTGCCGCGCCCAGGTCAAGGTGACGCACCTCGGGCCAGCGGGCGGTCACGCACCAGGTCTTGCGGCCCACATCCAGCAGTCCCGACATCGAGCAGACGATGGCACAAAGCTCGACCTGCGGGGGGAAGGACTCGACTGTATCGCGGACAAGCTGCTGGATGGCGGCGGTCATGGCGGCGTTGTCGGCGTTCTGCGGTGGCGCCATGGACGCCTGGCCCAAGACCCGCAGGTCCAGGTCGACCGCACTTGCCACCAGGGTCTGATCGATCACGGTGATGAACACCGCGCCCAGCCGCAGCGGGTTGAACGACAGGACGGCCGCCGGCCGCCCCTTGCCCCTGCCCCGCGCGGTGTTCTCAAGCAGGATTTCGCGGGTCACCAACTGGCCGACCAGCTCGGACACGGTGGTCGAGCGCATGCCCAGCTGGCGGCCGATCTCGCCGCGGTTCGTTGCCTTGCCCGCGCGGACCAGCGACGCAATGGCGATCAGGTCATCGGTTCGACTGCTATCCATCAGCAGGATGTCATCCCAATAGCGCAGGCAGGGTCAAGGTGAGGGCGGGGATATAGGTGACCAGAAGCAGAACCACAATCATTGCCAGGTAAAACAGCCACATGTGCCGCGTTGCCTGGCTCAGCCTTATCCTTGCAATGCCGCAGCCGACCAGAAGCGAGGTGCCCACCGGTGGCGTGCACAGGCCGATCCCCAGGTTCAGGATCATCATCACCCCGAAATGGATCGGATCGACCCCGACCTTGGTCACGATGGGCAGCAGGATCGGCGTCAGCAACAGGATCAGCACGCCCATGTCCATCAGCATCCCCAGCACCAGCAGCAATACGTTGATCGCCAGCAGCACGAACAGCTTGTTCTCCGATATGTAGAAGATGCCTTCCGCCAGCAGCGCCGGGATCCTGAGATAGGACAGTAGGAAGCCGAACACCGACGAGGTCATGATGATCGCGGTGACCATCGCCAGCGTGGTCAGCGTGGTTGCGAAGATGCGCGAGATCGCCGGAAGGCTCAGGCTGCGATACCAGAACAAGGTCACGAACAGCGCATAGACCACCGCAATCGCCGCACTTTCCGTGGCGGTGAAGATGCCAGTCAGGATGCCACCGATTATGATGACGATGGTGAACAGGCCAATCGCGGCGTCGGCCAGCGCGGCCAGACCGCTGCGCCAGGTATAGCGTTGCCCCAGCGGGTGATTGTGCCGTTTTGCCATGATCGCGCAGATCAGCATCAGCGAAAGGCCCAGCATCAGACCGGGCACGTATCCGGCCAGAAACAGAGTCGAGATCGGCAGGCCGCCGGCGGCCAGGGCATAGAAGATCATGTTCTGGCTGGGCGGGATCAGTACGCCCTGCACCGACGATGTGATCGTCACTGCCACGGAATAACCTGCGGGATAGCCGCTTTTGTTCATCGCCGGGATCAGGAATGACCCGATCGAGGCGACATCGGCCACCGACGATCCGGAAATGCCGCCGAACATGGTGCTAGCAACGACATTCCCCTGCGCAAGGCCGCCGCGCAGGCGCCCGACCAGCACGTCTGCCAGCTTGACGAGCTTGTCCGATATCCCGCCCTCGGTCATGATATTGCCGACAAGGATGAAGAACGGCACCGCAAGAAAGGTGAACGAGTTCAACCCGTTGATCATTCGCTGTGCCACTAGCAACAGGGGCAGGCCCAGGTGCATCGCCGTGGCAAGCGAGGCAAGGCCAAGCGCGAAGGCGATCGGCACCCGGATCAGCATCAGCCCGAGGAAACCGCCCAGAAGCAGCGCGATTCCGACCCAATCAACCGACATGGTGCGTCTCCGGATGGTCCAGCGTTTCCGGCAGGCTCACATCCCGCAGGATCATGTTCGCCAGCGCGTTGACGATGCCCAGCAGCCCGCCTGCAATCGCGGGGAAATAGAGAAGGGATTTGGGAAGGCCCGTGGCCGGCAGCACCTGCACCCCGGTCAACG
>JBFHFG010000617.1:0-2137 GCA_041583815.1 Halovulum sp. | reverse complement strand
TGCGGCGGGGTGTTCACACCCCACCGCGTGACGGTGTCGCCGTCTTTCAGGGTCAGGGCCTTGGCGGCCTCGAGCAGTTCGTCCCAGTTGGCGGGCGGCGTCTCGGGGTCCAGGCCCGCGGCGCGGAACATGTCCTTGTTGTAGTACATGACCGGGGTCGAGACGTTGAACGGGATCACATAGCTTTCGCCCAGGTATTTTGACGCTTCCAGAGCGAAGGGACGGATCTGGCCGACCCATTCCTCGCCTGCCTCGTCGAGATAGGGCTGCAGCGGCTCCAGCACGTTGCGGGCGGCGAACAGGCCGTAGCGGGTGACCTCCAGCATCGCCAGGCCCGGTGCAGTGTTACCGGCGATGGCGGCGGTCAGCTTCTGGGTGCCCTCGGTATAGTTGCCGGTGTAGGTCGGCTTCAGCACGTAGTCGGACTGCGACTCGTTGAACATAGCGGCGAGTTCGTCCACGGCGGTGCCGTTGTTACCCGAGAAGGCGTGCCAGAACTCGATCTCGGTCTGGGCGGAAACGGTGGTGGCGGTCGCCAGCAGAAGCGCGGCGGCACTGGTCATCATGCGCATTGGGGATCCCCTCGTTGCAGGTGCAAGCATGTGCCCCCCGTAATGCGCCCGCTTCGGTGACATGTATTTGTCAGTTGAGTGAAACATCGGTGTCACAGAACCGTGGTGTCTGCGGCCTGATGAAAAGACTTGCCCCCTATCTCTACACCGCCCCGGCGCTGATCGTGCTGGGCGTGTTCATCTACTGGCCGATCGTCTACTCGGTTTGGCTGTCCGTCCACCAATGGGACTGGCTGATGCCCCAACCCGAGCTCGTGGGGCTGGAAAACTACCGCGTCATGCTGGACAGCAGCCAGTTCCAGAAGGCGCTGTGGAACACCGCGCTGTTCACGCTGGTCTCGGTCGGCCCGACGCTGGGACTGGCGCTGGCGGTGGCGGTGCTGATCGCGCCACCCTCGCGGCCGAACCGGGTGCTGCGCTCGGTATTCTTCATGCCGACGATCATGTCGGCGGTCGCCATCGGCGTGGTCTTCGACTGGATGATGAACACCGAGATCGGCACCTTCAATACTGCACTGCGCGCCCTTGGCTTCAGCGGCGTGCGCTGGCTGACCGATCCGCAGATGGCGCTTTACTCCATCGCAATGGTCGAGGTCTGGAAGCAGTTCGGTTATGCCGTCGTGATCTATGCCGCGGCCCTTCAGGCGATCCCGGACTCGATCTACGAGGCGGCGCGGATCGACGGTGCCAGCACCTGGCGCAAGTTCCGCGACATCACCTTTCCGCTGATCATGCCGACGACCTTCTTTCTGCTGATCCTCTCGGTCATCAACGGGTTCCAGGTCTACACGTTCATCGAGGTCATGACCCAGGGCGGCCCGGCCCGCGCAACCGAGGTGATCCTCTACTACCTGATCCGCGTGGGCTTCGATGCGGCAGACGTTGGTCTCGGCTCGGCGGTGGCGCTGTTCCTGTTTGGCCTGCTGCTGGTGATCACGCTTCTGAAAATGCTCACCATCGGACGGAAGGTGCACTATGGCTATGACTGAGGCCCGGCCGCTCAAGGCCATCACCTTGTCCCGCCCCCGCTTGCGCCTGCCGCTGCGCGCGGCCTTTCTGGGGCTGCTGGCCTTCGTTGTGCTGTACCCGCTGTGGCAGATCGTAAAGGTCTCGCTGATGCCCGAGGCGGGACTGGGGTCGATGCAATCCGCCGCCTGGCCACCCGATCTCTCGGCCTATGTCGAGGCGTGGACCGGCATTCCCTTCCCGCGCTACTTCCTGAACTCGCTGGTCGTCGCGCTGACGGTGACGCTCGGCAGCACTTTCACCGCGATCCTGGCCGCCTATGCCTTCGCGCGGGCCGAGTTTCCGGGCCGCGACCTGCTGTTCCTGGTCGTTATCGGTACGCTGATGATCCCCGGCCACATCACGCTGATCCCGAACTACCTGACCTTCGCCCGATTCCAGATGCTGGACAGTTTCGCCGCGCTGATCCTGCCGTTCCTGGCCTCGGGCTTCTCGGTCTTCTTCCTGCGCCAGTACATGATGGGCATCCCCCGCTCGCTGGACGAGGCGGCACGGATCGACGGCGCCGGCCCGTGGAAGATCCTCTGGACGATCGTGGT
>JBFHFG010000616.1:0-2167 GCA_041583815.1 Halovulum sp. | reverse complement strand
GTTCAACGTCCACGGCATCAGCAGCGAGTTCCTGGCCGACAAGCCGCTGTTCGCGGACATCGCGCAGGAGTTCCTGGATTTCGTCGCGGGCGCGAAGCTGGTAATCCACAACGCGGCCTTCGACGTGCGCTTCCTCAACGCCGAGCTTGGCTGGTGCAACAAGCCCCTGCTGCCGCCCGACGTGGCCGTCGACACGCTCGAGATTGCCCGCAAGCGGTTCCCCGGCGCGCAGAACTCGCTGGATGCGCTTTGCCGCCGCTTCGCGATAGACAACTCGGCACGCACGCTGCACGGGGCGCTGCTCGACTCGGAAATCCTGGCCGACGTGTATCTCGAACTGATCGGCGGTCGGCAGCCCGGCCTGGTCCTCAGCGTCGTGTCCGGCGGCAATGGTGGCGAGGGCGCGGGTCGTGACTACACCCCGCCGCCGCGGCCACGGCCGCTCCCCTCGCGCCTGACCCCGGCCGAGGCCGAGGCGCACGCCGCCTTCGTCGCCGAGCTGGGCGATGGCGGGCTTTGGTCGGAATAGACCCCGAAACGAAAGAACCCGGGCCGCATGGGTCCGGGTCCGTGGGTCCGCCCCGGCCCAAAGGCCCGAAAGCGGCAATGATCGCGGTATTTACTGCTGCGGAACGGCGGCGCCGTTGCCCTCGGCCTTCTGTGCCTGCTGACGACGCATCAGGTCCTGTATGTACAGCTGCTGGAAGTCGATGTTGTCGACGTTCAGCGGCGGGTAGCCACCGTCGCGGGTCACGTCGCCGATGATGCGGCGGACATAGGGGAAGATCATCCGCGGGCACTCGATCAGCAGGAACGGGTGCAGCTGGTTGTCGGGTACGTTCTCGACCTTGAACTGGCCACCGTACTCCAGCTCCAGCACGAAAACGACGGCATCCTTGGCCTTGTTCTCGACCTTGGTCTTCAGGATCACCTCGTACTGGCTGTCGCCGGACTTCTTGGCATCCAGCGCGACCTGCACCTGAACCTGCGGCTGGCCTTCGATCGGCTGGCCCTTCTGCACGGCGATGTTCTCGAAGGACATGTCGCGGATGTACTGCGACAGGACCTGCATCTTCGGACGTGCGGGCTGCTGGCCGGGTTCGGCGGTGGCGGGCTGCTGCGGGGCGGTGTCTTGTTCGGCCATCTGGCTCCTCGCGGGATCTACAAGTTACGCTTGCTTGGCGGTCTACCGCCCTATCGCTGCCGCGTCCACCCGCTGCTGCCGCGCGGGCCGTCATCATCCACGTCCTCGGGGTCGACACGCTGGTAATCGGCGTCGATCACGTCGTCGTCCCCCGGCTGCCGCATACCGGTCGTCGAGGCGGTGAAAACCGTCGCCCGCGCCGCCACGCTGGCCGCGCCACGCCGGATGATCGCCGCGCGCACCGGCGGCAGCAGCAACAGGAAGCCCGTGGCGTCGGTGAAGAATCCCGGCGTCAGCAACAGCACGCCCGCGACCAGGATCATCGCGCCATGCGCCAGCAGGCCGGTCGGGTTCTCGCCCGCGCTCATCCGGCGCTGCAATTCCGCCAGCGTCGCCATGCCCTGCGCGCGCATCAACGCGGTGCCCGCGATGGCGGTCAGCACCACGATGGCCAGCGTCGGCCACAGGCCGATCCATCCACCGACCTGGATAAACAGGGCGATTTCGATGATCGGAACCGCCACGAAGGCTGCGAACATCAGCCCGGTAACTCTGCTGCGTGCCAAATTGCCTCCCTTCTGCCAATGGACTTGGCCTGACTGACAACCTACATAGGTATGAGGGCGCAACGGTGCCACTTTTGTCATGCAGTTAGCGAGGAAGTCTTACATGGGCGGGCAACTGATCCAGATCCTGGTACTGGCGGGTGTAGCCCTGTTCCTTATCCTGCGCCTGCGCGACGTGCTGGGCACGCGCGATGGGTTCGAGAAGCCGCTGAACAAGCGTCCCGCCCCCGATGCCGAACGCGCAGGCCGCACGTTCGAGGTGATCGATGGCGGCGGCACCGACCTGGACATCGCAGACCACGTGGACCCCGACAGCCCCGCCGCGCAGGCGCTGGCGCAGATGAAGCAGGCCGAACCCAGCTTCTCGGTCTCGGAGTTCGCCCATGGCGCGCGACAGGCCTATGAGCTGATCCTGATGGCCTATGAAAACGGCGAACTGGACACACTGGAGCAGTTC
>JBFHFG010000615.1:0-2175 GCA_041583815.1 Halovulum sp. | reverse complement strand
CTTGGCGTCGCTGGGCGACATCCAGGCATGGGGGTTGGGTTTGCCCGAATAGGGGCCGTCCGCGATCGACATCGGCTCCACCCCGTCCGAAACAGTCACCTCGGCCACGTCGCCCAGGTTGGCCAGGAACTTCTCGAACCACAGTTCCAGGTTCATGCCGTTCCACAGGATCAGGTCGGCGTCCATCGCGCCGATGATGTCGCGCGGCGTCGGCTCGTAATTGTGGATCTCGGCCCCCGGCTTGGTGATCGACACGACCTCGGCCGCGTCGCCCGCGACGTTGCGCGCCATGTCGGCGATCACGGTGAACGTGGTGGCAACCTTCAGATCCTGCGCCTGGGCGGGCAGGGCGGCCAGGAGGCCGATCAGAGTGGCGGCGGCGCGGTTCAGCATCTGGCGAGTCCCCGGTTGTTGTCGTGGTTGATGTAGCAGCAATTTCTGCAAATGCAAACCGTTCGCAATAACCGGAGCTTTCTTATTGCAACTGAAACGCAAGAAGGTAGATTCTCACCATGTCGATCGAGGACAGGAACCAGGCCCTTGAGGCCACCTTGCGCGCTGCCGGGCTGCGGATCACGCGTCCGCGCCGGATCATCCTTCAGATCCTGGCCGAGACCGACGATCACCCGGACGCGGCGCAGATCTTCCAGCGGGCTGTACGCGAGGATGCGCAGATCTCGTTGGCGACGGTCTATCGCACGATGAAGGCCCTGGAAGAGACGGGCGCGATCCAGCGCCATGCCTTCGGCGACGGACCCGCACGATTCGAGAAGGCCGCCGAAGAGCATCATGACCACCTGATCGACGTGGACACGGGCGACGTGATCGAATTCGCTTCGGCCCGGATCGAGGCCCTGCAGGACGAGATCGCCGAGCGCCTGGGCTACGAGATCGTGCACCACAAACTGGAACTTTACGGTCGCAAGATCCGCTAGCGGGGTAGGCGCCCGCTGATCGGTTCACCGATGCGATGTGCAAGCGTCGGCAAGGCTTCGCCGGCGTTTCGGCGGGGCTTTGCCGGGCGGTTGAAGGGATGGCTCGCGGATCACAGGTACAGGGGGCCGACGGGCGGTGCGCCGCCCGAAATTTCACCCAAGGGACAAAGGATTGTCCATGACCTACAGCAATATCTTCTTCCGCCGTATCGCCGCTTCGGCCGTCGTGCTGGGCATCGGCCTGTCCGCACCCGCGTTCGCGCAGACCGCGGACGCGCCGGCGCAGGAACCCGTGACCGGGGCGGCCCCGGCCGAGGCCGAGCAGGCTGCCATCAGCGACGAAAAGCTGGAGGCCTTCGTCGCCGCCGTCTCGGATGTCCGTGACATCGGCATGGACTACTCGGCCCAGCTTCAGGGCGTGCCCGAGGGCGAGAAGCGCCAGGAACTGGTGCAGGAGGCCGAGGCCCGCATGGTCGAGGCGGTCGAGAATACGCCGAACCTGACCATCGAGGAATACCAGCAGATCGGCGCGCGCGCGCAGCAGGACGAAGCCTTGGGCAAGCGCATCGCGGCGATCATCTCGGACATGCCGGCGCAGTAACCGGCGCAATAGTCGGCACAGTGACCGACGATCGGGGCGCGCGGGGCCGGGTGGCTGATGCGCGCCCTGGTTCCACTGCAGTATCACGGCGGCATCACTGCGCCACTGGTCTTCGGGGACTGCCGTGGTATCCATGGGGCAGATCCCCTCCAAGGCGAGTGCCCGTGCCCACCGAACAGACCACGCCCCCGGCCGTTCCCCGCTACCTGACCACCCGTGAGGTGGCCGAACTGCTGCGCGTGAAGGAACGCAAGGTCTATGATCTGGCCGCTGCGGGCGAGATCCCGCATGTCCGCGTGACCGGAAAGCTGTTGTTCCCCTCGGACGAGATCCGGGGCTGGATCGGCGGCGCCCCGGCCGAGCGGCCCGCCGTCGTGGCAGGCTCGCACGATCCGCTGCTTGACTGGGCGGTGCGCGAATCCGGTTGTGGGCTCGCGACGCTGTTCGAGGGCAGCGGCGGCGGGCTTGACCGTTTCGCGGGTGGCGATGCCGCGCTGACTGGCCTGCATATCCCCGAGGACGACGGCTGGAACACCGCCACCGTGGCCGCGCGCGGGCTGTCGGGTTGCGTGTTGCTGGGCTTTGCCCGCCGCAGCCAGGGCTTGATCGTGGCACCAGGGCTGGAGGGGCAGGTGACGG
>JBFHFG010000614.1:0-2189 GCA_041583815.1 Halovulum sp. | reverse complement strand
TGGCCGGGGCCGCGGCGGGGACGCAGGCCGTTCACCTGACGCTTGCGGCTGGCGATCTGCGACTGTTCCTGCGCCCGGCCGCCGGGACGGATATCGGGATCTATCCCGATATCGGTGCGCTGTCGGACCTTGGCGCGCTGGCCGTCGCCGCGCTGCCGGTGGCGCTGGACGCCATCGTTGCGCAGGGCGGGCCGGTGGGCGGGCTGGTCGCCGATGTCGGCGATGCGCTGGCCCTGAGGACAGTGCCGCCCAACCCGGCCTTCGATGCCGCCGCGATCAGCGCCTGGGCCACCGATCCGGCCGCCGCCCTTGCGGCGCGATGGCCGCAGCTTCTGGCGAACGGGCTGGCGCAGTTGGGGCCGCTTCTGCCGGGGGCGCTGAGCCTTAGCTCTGCCGGCGGAAACGTCGAGATCACGCTGGCCAATACGCCGAACCCCGGCAACAGCCTGTCGCTGCGGCTGGAACCCGCGCCGCTGCGGGTGGTTGCCTCGGCCAATGTGGACGGCCTGCCGTTCGTCGAGGACATCCAGACCACGATTTCCCTGAGCGGCGCCGGGCTGGACCGGATCGAGGCCACGGTGGGGCCCGCCGCCGTGCCGCTGGGTGGCGGCATCACGCTGCGCCCGGTGATCTCGCTGGATATCGGCCCCGACCTGGCATCGTCGCGCAGCATCGGGACCGGGCTGGCCGTCACCGACAACGCCGCCGAGGCGCTGGTGCTGGAGTACGCCTTCGACAGCCAGAGCTTCAGCCTGGCCTATGGCGGGTCCACCACGCCTGCCGACGTCGGCGCGGGCATCATGCACCTGGCGATCGATTTCCTGGGCGCGTTCGTGGTCGGCCTGCCAGCGGTGGACGACGTGCTGAGCCTGGGCATCGGGACCGGCACGATCCGCAGTGTCCTGACCGATGTGGTGCTGACACCTGCGGGCGGGCTGGACCCCGGTTTCTTCCAGGTTATCCCGCTGGGTGGTCAGAACGCGCAGGCGCTGTTCGACGACAAGATCGACCGGGTGTTCACGCTGATCGAGAACCTTGCCGTCGCGGGGCCGTCGGTCACCATCGACGGCGCGGTCGAGATCGCCCTGGGCCGCGCGGGCAGCAACGGACTGGGCAATACCGGTCAGATCCTGGGGTTGCGGGTTGGCCTTGTGCAGCGGTTCCCACTGCTGGAGGGCGATATCGCCCTTTGGCTTGAAAACGACAACCGCTGGATCATCGACAGCCCCGGCACGGGCCTGTTCATCGGTTTCCTGGACGTCGGCGCGCGGGATTTCGCACCGCTGCTGCGGGTCGACGGGCTTGGGCTGCGGATCGGGCGGACGAACAAGCCGCTGCTGGACAGCCCGGTGGGGCTTGGCTCGATCGCGCTGCACCTGCTGGCGCAGGTCGGCGGACCGGGCCTGCTGGGCGGTGCGCAGGTGCAGCTTTCCGACATCTCGGTTGCGGTGGGTGGGGCCTCGGGGGGGAACCCGGTGGCCCAGGGCATGCTGGCCGAGACCAACGACGGCGAGGCTGCGCTGGCGCCCGGTTTCAGCCCGGCGCTGTCGATCCAGACCCGGCCCGGCGGGGGTGTCGCCTTCCGCTTCCGCGCGGGGGACGGCGAGGGGCCCTGGTGGCTGCCGATCCGGCGGCAGTTCGGACCGATCTACATCGACCAGGTCGGTCTGGGCACGCAGGAGGAAAACGACCGGCTGAAGTCGATCTCGTTGCTGTTCGACGGCAACGTGAAGATCGCGGGCTTGCAGGCGGCGGTGGACGATCTGGAGATCCGGCACACGCTGTCGCCTGACAAGGGGTTCTTCGACCCCGATTCATGGGATGTCGACCTGGCCGGGCTGGCGGTGTCGGCGGACCTGTCGGGAGTGGTGCTGGCCGGGGGGCTGCGCAAGTTCGAGGATGCGACGAGCCTGGAATACATCGGCATGCTCAACGCCCGGTTCGCGACCTACGGCCTGTCGATCTACGGGGGCTATGCGCGCGAGCCGGATTACACTGCCTTCTTCGCCTTCGGCGCGGTGCTGGGACCGTTCGGCGGGCCGCCCGCGTTCTTCCTGACCGGGATCGGCGGCGGCTTCGGTATCAACCGCGAGATCGTACCGCCCACGGACCTTGCCCAGTTCAACACTTTCCCCTTGCTGTCGGCACTGGACCCGGCGGCGCCGGTGCCCGCCGACCTCATCGACTAC
>JBFHFG010000613.1:0-2194 GCA_041583815.1 Halovulum sp. | reverse complement strand
GCCGGTTCCGAATTGCAGGGCAGCATCACCTCGTTCCGGATCGAGGCGGGCACCTTGCCGCAGGTGGTGGCGCGCATCGATCGCAGCGATTCCAGCGGCACCGACGCGTTGAGCGACCTGGTGCTGGTGCCCCGACAGGACGGTGCGCAACTGCTGACCCTGGGGCGGTATGACGACAATTTCGGCCTGTTCGACCTGACCGGCAGCGGCGGGCTGACCCTGGCGCAGGAACTGACCGGCGACGGTACCTTGTACGAGCGGGGCTTCACTGGCGACTCGTTCGCCGTGGGGGGCACCAGTTTCGTCTATACCGCCCGTTATGGCACCGCGGGGTTCGACGTACTGCGGATCGACCCGGCGGGTGTGGTCACGCATGTGCAGGCGGTAACGGACAACGCGTGGCGGCGGCTGGCGGACGTGACCGACCTGCACGCGGCGGTGCTGCACGGGCAGCAGATGCTGTTCACCGTCTCGGCGGTGGAGCCGGGGGTTCACAGTTTTACTGTAGGCGGTAACGGCAAGGCGGCGATGGTGGACCGTTCGGTGCCCTACAACGCCGGACATTTCGCCGAGGCCACCGATATCGAGAGCGTGCAGATCGGTCCGCGCGCCTTTGTCCTGATGGCGGCGGCGGGGTCGGATTCGATCACCGTGTTGCGCGTCTCGCAGGGTGCCAAGCTGAACACCGTCGACGACGAAGAAGACACGCTGGACACGAGGTTCGAGGGCGTTCGCGACATCGAGGTGTTCCAGACCGAAGACCGGACCTTTGTCGTCGCCGCCGGGTCGGACGACGGCATCACCCTGTTCGAGCTGACCTATCGCGGCAAGCTGGTGCACCTGGAATCGGTGCGGGATGAGTTCTTCACCACTCTGGCCGATATCTCGTCGATGGAAGTGCAAGTGGTGGGCGAGACGGCGCATGTCTTTGCCGGATCCACCGCCGAGGACGGGGTGACGGAACTGGTCGTCGACCTGACACGCTCGGGCGAGGATCTGCGCGGCGGGCCGGTCGCCGAGAAACTGGTCGGCACCCCGCGGGATGACGTGATCTGGGGCATGGGGCGGTCGGATACGCTGAACGGGCGCAATGGCGACGACCGGCTGATCGACGGACGCGGGCGCGACGTGCTGACCGGAGGCAACGGGGCCGACATCTTTGAATTCGTGCAGGACGGGCGCACCGACTGGATCACCGATTTCCAGCCGGGGCGGGACAGGATCGACCTGACGGATTTCGACCACGTGAACCACCCGTCATCGGTATTCATGGCTCCGCGTGCCAACGGGGCGGTGATCAGGGTGGCCGACGATATCATCCGGTTGGACAGTCCCGACGGTCAGCCCTGGGACCTGTCGGAGTGGAAGGACGACATGTTCATCTTCGGATGAGGCGGCGGGCGGGGCTGCCGGGCCTGCGCCGGGTCCGGGGAACCGGCGCAGGCGGGTGTTACGAGGTCAGCACCGCAAGGCTGGCGCTGTCCCAGCCGATCCAGACCGGCGCATCGCCGACGCGCGAGGTGGTCGCGTGGTCGGTGAAGGCGCGCAGGCGGGCGTCGGGCGCATCCTCAACCTGCAGGTCGACGGCCATGCGGCTGCCCAGGAAGGTCCGGTTGACGATCCGTCCGCGCACCGCGTTGGGCGTGTCGGGGCGGCCTTCGTGGAAGCTGAGCCGCTCCAGCCGCAGCGAGGCGGTCACGTCCTGCCCCTCGGTGGGCACGCCGGACGGGGCCTGTCCGCGCAGCTCGATCCCGCGCCAGTCCATGACCACTTCGGACCGGTCCCGGTCGATGCCGCGCACGGTTCCGTCGATCAGGTTGGTCTCGCCGATGAACTCGGCCACGAAACGGGTGGCGGGGCGGAAATACAGGTCCTCGGGCGTGCCATCCTGTTCCACTCGGCCCGCGTTCATCACCACGATCCGGTCGGACATGGTCAGCGCCTCGTCCTGGTCGTGGGTGACGAAGAAGAAGGTCTTGTTGGTCTGGCGCTGGATCGCCTTCAGTTCGACCTGCACCTGGCCGCGCAGCTTGGCGTCGAGCGCGCCCAACGGCTCGTCCAGCAGCAGCAGCGCCGGGTCGGGGGCCAGAGCGCGGGCCAGCGCCACGCGCTGCCGCTGCCCGCCCGAAAGCTGCGAGGCATAGCGGTCGGCATAGGGCTCTAGTTCGAGGAACGACATGATTTCCTTCAGGCG
>JBFHFG010000612.1:0-2214 GCA_041583815.1 Halovulum sp. | reverse complement strand
GGCGAGGGAGTCTCCCTCGCCGCGCTTTGCCTGTTTGCCCTGGCGCTGTTCGTGCTTCCGCTGGGCCTGTTGGCGCGTGTCGGGCTGACAGACGCCGGGCTGCCCTCGATCGCGCCGCTGATCGATGCACTGGGCAGCGGTGCGACGCGCCGGGCGGCGTGGAACAGCCTGGAATCCTCGGGTGTGTCGGCCCTTGCGGCGCTGGTGTTGGGCAGTGGCCTGGCGATGATCCTCGGGCTGACCGACGTGCGGGCCAAGGGGCCGGTGGTGTTCGCGCTGCTGCTGCCGATGATGATCCCGCCACAGGTCACCGCGATTGCCTGGATCCAGGCGCTTGGACCGGGTAGCCCGGTCCTGAACTGGCTGGGCCTTGCCCCACCGCCGGGCAGCCCGCATCCACTGTATTCCCCTGCCGGAGTGATGCTGCTGCTGACGGTGCAGCATACACCGCTGGTCATGTTGGTGGTGCTGGCGGCCCTGCGGACCCTGCCGCGCGAGATGGCCGAGGCCGCCCGCATCGCCGGCGCCCGCCCGCTGCGCCTGCTGCGCCGGGTACTGCTGCCGCTGCTTGCGCCGGCCATGGTGACCGGCGGCGTGCTGGCCTTCGTATCGGCGCTGGGGAACTTCGGCATCCAGGCGATCCTGGGTATCCCGGCGCGCTACACCACGCTGCCGGTGCTGATCTGGCGTCGGTTGTCCGGATTCGGCCCCACGGTGCTGAGCGATGTCGCGGTGATATCCATGCTGCTTGCGCTGGTCGCGGTGGCGGCAATCGCGATGCAGATGTGGTTGCAACGCCGGATGCGGGCGCAGGTCGTCGGCCCGCCGCAACCGCCGCTGCACATCGCGCTGGGCCGTGCCCGGCCGCTGGCCGAGGCGGCGCTGGCCCTGTATGTGGCAGGCTCGCTGCTGCTGCCGCTGACCGCGTTGGGCGCGACGGCGCTGGTGCGGACCTATGGCCTTCCGCTGACGCCCGCGACGCTGACCTTCGCCAATTTCGCCGAGGTGCTGCTGCGGCAGGAATCGACCCTGCGCGCCTTTGCCAATTCGACGCTGACGGCAGCGGCGGCGGCAATCCTGCTGGCGGCGATATCGGTGCTGGCGGCCTATTTCCTGTCCCGGCCCCGGGCGGTTCCGCGACGGCTGGGTGGGGCGCTGGCGGTGCTGGCGGATGTCAGCTACGCGATACCCGGGCTGGTGATCTCGATCGCGTTCATCCTGGCATTCATCCGGCCGCTACCGCTGATCGGCGTCTCGTTGTACAACACGCTGGGCATCATCTTTCTGGCATACCTGACGGCCTTCCTGTCGATTGCGCTGAAACCGGTGGTCGCTGCCTATGGGCAACTGGACCCTGCGTTGGATGATGCCGCGCGGGTGTCGGGCGCGGGGTTCGGGCGACGGATGCGGCGGATCTTCGCGCCGCTGGTCGCGCCCGCAGCGGCATCCGGTGCGGTACTGGTGTTCCTGACCGCCTATAACGAGGTGACGGTTTCCGCCCTGTTGTGGTCGACGGGGAACGAGACCATCGGGACGACGATCTTCAACTACGAGGATGGCGGCTATACCACCCTTGCGGCAGCGATGTCCTGCGTGACGGTACTGGCAACCACGGTGCTGATGGTGCTGCTGGACAGGGCGGGGCGCCACCTGCCGCCGGGAGTGGTGCCCTGGCGAGGCTAGGCGGGCAGCGCCCAGACGCCGGACAGTCGAATGCGGGCCTGCTCGCCCTCGCGCAGCGGGCGGGCGGAGGAGACGGGCAATGGCTCGGCCAGGCCGTCGAGGCGGGCCAACGCCTCCCACCCGCCGCCACGGTAGAAGACGGATTCAAGCTGTGCCGGGGTGCCCTCGTCGGCAAGCTGCACGTCGCCGGGCCGGACGACCACCCGGCAGGGGCGGTCGATGGGCTGCCCGGCGAGAGGGGCGGACAGCGGCCCCAGGTCCGCGTGCCCCATGCCCGAGGCGATGCTCGGCCGGGCGTCCAGAACGGCGGCGCGGCCGATGAAGCGGGCGACCTCTTCGCTGGCGGGGCGGTCGTGGATTTCGTGCGGGGGGGCGATTTGCAGAAAGCGGCCCCGGCCCATCACGGCGATCCTGTCGGCCAGCGCCATCGCCTCGCGCTGATCATGGGTGATGTACAGCGTCGTCACCCCCGCGCGCCGATGGAAGGCGGCGATCTCGGCCTCCATCCGGTTGCGCAGGTGCGGGTCCAGG
>JBFHFG010000611.1:0-2214 GCA_041583815.1 Halovulum sp. | reverse complement strand
GCGGTGACATGTCCGACCCCATCACCAGAACCTCGACCTCCTCCTCGGAAATGCCGTTCTTGGCCAGCAAGGCCTGAAGCAGGATCCGCGCGGTGCCGTTGGTGGCGACCTTCTTGCCGATCATGTCCTTCGGTTCCCGCACCGGGTTCCGCTCCAGCGAGAAATAGGTGAACGGGTGCTGCTGATATCCGGCGGCGATGCACTTGACCGGCAGCCCCTGAGAACGGGCCAGCATCAGCGACGGGCTGGACGAGATCGATCCGAGGTTTGCACGGCCCGAAGCGACAGAGGCGACGCCGTCCACGTTCGGCCCGCCGGGCGTGATATCCAGCACCAGGCCCTCTTCGGCGAAGAAGCCCTGCGCGTCAGCGGCGACCTCGCCCAGGATACCGTTGCTGGCCAGCCAGCCCAGTTGCAGCGTGACCTTGGTCTCGCCCGCCGCGAACGCGCGGTCGAAGGTGATCAGGTTGCCGGTAAGGGCGGCGGCACCGGCGGCGCCGAATGTCTTGAGCACGTCGCGCCGGGAGGAACCGGGAGTCCGGGAAAGGGTCATTGTCAGTCTCTCCTGTTGGGGGCTGTTGTTTTGGGTCAGCGCCTGTTTTTCAGGCTTATCACTTGACTGTAGGCATGGGTTTGGCGATGCAGGTAGAGCAAAGTTCTGCCAACGGTGCGGCATTTTCTGCATCACCCTATTAGGGCGCGACGCATGATCCACTCCATCTTCCTGAAATATTTCAACGAGGTTGCCCGGCAGAAGTCGATCCGCAAGGCGGCGCTGGTGCTGAACGTCTCGTCGACATCGGTGAACCGCAAGTTGCTGAGCGTGGAGGCCAAGCTGGGGGTTTCGCTGTTCGACCGCACGCCGGAAGGGGTGGAACTGACCGCCGTGGGCGAGATCCTGCTGGAGCATTGCCGCAAGACCCTGCACGATTACGAGCGGACAATGGTGTTGATCGACGATGTGCGCGACCTGCGCACGGGACACATAAACATCTATACCATCGACTCGATCGCCGTCGGGCGCCTGCCGCAGGCGATGAGCCAGTTCAGCGCGACCTTTCCCGATATCTCGCTGTCCGTCACCACTGCGCAGCCGGAAGAAGTGGTCGAGGCCGTCGCGGCGGGCGAGGCGGATATCGGTGTCGCCTTCACCTTTGACGGGCACCCGGACGTGCGCGTCCTGTCCGAGAAATCCGCGCCGTTCGGGGTGATCCTGCCCCCGGACCATCCGCTTGCCGGGCGCGCCGGTGTGACGATCGAGGATATCCAGGGGTACAAGCTGGTGCGGACCATCGACGCGCGGGGCCGAAACTCGATCATCGACCACGCCATGTCCTCGCTGGCGGCGAACCTGTCGACGCACATCTTCACCAATACCCTGTTCCTTGCGAAAGAGATGATCCTCGCGAACCAGGGCATCGGTCTTTACACCAAGATCGGCTTCTACGACGAGGTCGAGGCGGGTGAGCTGAAGTTCGTGCCCCTGGTACAGGAGATGCTGAATAACAGCAGGATCGGGGTGATGGTGTCGGCGGCGGCAACCATCGACCCGGCCAAGCGCCTGATGTGCGAGGCGATTGGCAAGGAAATGCAACAGCTTCGGCTGGATTCCTGACAACACGCCCTGTCGGCCCGGCAGGCGTAACGCGGCCTGCAGTCTTGCCAGGCTTTCCGGTTTGTGTTCAAAAAGCTTAAAATACTTACCGGGCGAGGGGCCATGCGACAGCCGAATATCCTTTTCATCATGTCCGACGATCACGCCGCGCGGGCCATCAGCCACTATGGCTCGGGGCTTAACGCGACGCCGAACATCGACCGTATCGGCCAAGGCGGCGCGCGACTGGACAATTGCTACGTGACGAACTCGATCTGCACGCCCAGCCGGGCCGCGATCCTGACCGGGCAGTTCAACCACGTGAATGGCGTGACCACCCTGAACACCCCGTTCGACACGCGTCGGCCGCATCTTGCCAAGCATTTGCAGCAGGCGGGCTATCGCACCGGGATGGTCGGCAAATGGCACCTGGGCGAGGGGCCGGATCATCAGCCCAGCGGGTTTGACTACTGGTCGGTGCTGCCGGGGCAGGGCGATTATTTCGACCCGACCTTCATCGGCCCCGACGGCGCGGCGCGCGAACCCGGCTATGTCACGGACATCATCACCGACAAGTGCCTCGACTGGCTGGGCCAGGCCGATGACCGGCCGTTCTTCCT
>JBFHFG010000610.1:0-2218 GCA_041583815.1 Halovulum sp. | reverse complement strand
TGGTTGCGACTCAGCCGTAATATCCAACTTGCGAGCTTGGACGTGCCGCGAGCTGCAGCCAGCGCCCGACGAATTTCTCGACCGAACGGAAGCAGACCAGCGAGAAAGCGTCGTCGCCGGTCATCCAGAACGCTACTGCCACCTGCCCCAGCCGCGTGCGCCGGAAATCGCCAGGCCCGAACTTATCAATGTCCAGGTCGACCGGCGCACCCTTGGCCAACACTTCGCGCGCGCCACGCCCTTCGATGCGGAACAGGCTGCGCACATCCGAGACATCGGCGGACAGGTGGTGCATGCCGGAAAGCCTGGCCGACAGCATCGCCGCTGTATCGGCTGCCTGATCGAAGGGAAGCATGACCAGCAATTCGTCCGGGGACATCCACGCAAGGGCGAACTCCTCATTGCAGGCAATGCGGCGCTGATCTGGCAGCTCGGTGCCGGTCACGTCGGAGACTATGCAGCGCAACGCATCGTCGGACAGATCCCCCCGAAGGGTAATCATGCCCCGTTGCTCGGGGCCGATGACGCGCGTCTCAGACATTCTGCCGCTCCCCTTCCGGATCCAGGAACACCGGGTCGACCACCTTGGCCTCGATCACCTTTCCGCCTTCAACCGGGAAGCGCAGCACCTGCCCCATCCGGTCCGCGCCGCCCTTGATCAGCGCCATCGCGATCGAGCGCCCCAGCGTCGGGGAATAATAGGTCGAGGTCACGTGCCCGATCATGGAGGCAATTCCGTCGGCCCGGGGCTCGCCCTCGACCGCATGCGCGCCATCGGGCAGGACCTCCTGCGGGTCGAGCGTTTCAAGCCCCACCAGTTGCTTTCGATCCGGCGCCGTCAGGTAGGACCGTTCCATCGCGCGCTTGCCGATGAAGTCGTCTTTTTTCTTGCTGACCGCCCAACTCATGTTCAGGTCATGCGGCGTTACCGTACCGTCGGTCTCGTCGCCGATCATGATGAAGCCCTTTTCGGCCCGCATGACGTGCAGTGCTTCAGTGCCATAGGGCTGAATGCCATGTTCGGCCCCGGCCTCGAGGCAGGCGTTCCAGAACACAAGACCCAAGCCTGCGGGCACAGCGACCTCGAAGCTCAGTTCCCCCGAGAACGATATCCGGTGGACTCGCGCCGGAATGCCCGCCAGCTTGCCCTCCACGAAGCCCATGAACGGAAGCGTTTCGCGGCTGACGTCCATGCCCTCCAACGCCTTCAGCACCAGCCGCGCCTTTGGCCCGACAACGGCGATCTGGGCGAATTGTTCGGTCAGGTTCACGGTGTAGACCTTCAGATCCCACCATTCGGTCTGAAGCCATTCCTCCATCCAGGCATGAACCCGGTCCGATCCGCCCGAGGTCGTGTGGCACAGGAAGCTGTCCTCGGACAGCCGCGCGACGACGCCATCGTCGAACAGGAAACCATTCTCGGTACACATCAGGCCGTAGCGGCAGCGCCCGACCTTCAGCGTGGACATGATGTTGGTGTAGATCAGGTCCAGGAATTTGGCGGCATCCGGCCCCTTCACCAGGATTTTCCCCAGGGTCGAGGCATCGAGCAGTCCGACGTTCTGCCGCGTGTTCAGGATCTCGCGCGTAACGGCATCTTCGACGCTTTCGCCGGCGCGCGGGATAGCGTAGGGCCGACGCCAGTCGCCCACCGGTTCCCAATGCGCCCCCTGCGCATCCAGCCAGCCGTCGATGGTGGTCTTGCGCGTCGGTTTGAACAGATCCCCCCGCGCCTCGCCGGTGATCGCGCCGAAACTCAGTGGCGTATAGGGCGGGCGGAAGGTCGTCGTACCAACTTGCGGGATCGGCGTGTTGAGACTCTGGCTCAGCACCGCCAGCCCATTGATGTTGCTCAGCTTGCCTTGATCCGTCGCCATGCCAAGCGTGGTATAGCGCTTGGCGTGTTCGACGCTCTCGAACCCCTCGCGCGCGGCGAGTTGCACGTCGGAAACCTTCACGTCGTTCTGGAAATCGAGAAACGCCTTTTCCCGCAGCTTCTCCGAAGCACCCTGCGGCATCATCCAGACTGCCTCGGATGCGCCTTCCTCGATCGCGTCGGCCTGCGGTACCGGCAGATCCGTGGTCAGCCCCAGCGCCTCGGTCACGCGGTCGGTGGCCGCCGCCGCTTTCGCCAGCGCCGCATTCGCCCGCAACGCCCCCGAGGCAGCGCCCGCAGTCGCCACCATCGGCTTACTGTCATGGTTAATCGGTGCACGCG
>JBFHFG010000609.1:0-2225 GCA_041583815.1 Halovulum sp. | reverse complement strand
GACGCATGGCCAGGACAACTGGTGCCTGTTCGTAGACATGGACGAGCAGTTGATCGTTCCCGGCATGGACGAGGGCGGGCTGCGCAAGCTTGTCACCGGCATGGCCGACCGCGGCGAAGAGGTGATGTCGGGCTACATGCTCGACACCTATCCGCGCCGGATCGCCGACCTGTACGACTGGCAGCCGGAACAGAATCCGCTGGAGGTGGTGCCGCTTTTCGACCGGTCCCATTTCACCCACGGCGGGCCCGACGCGCCGTATCGGCAGGTCCGCGGTGGCATTCGCAAGCGCCTGTTCGGTATGGCCGAAGTCCTTGAGAAAGCCCCGATCCTGCGCGGCCGTCCTGGGCTTTTCTTCACCGGTAACCATACGACGACGCCGGCGCGGGTCAGCGACGGCAGCTGCATCCTTCTGCACCACAAGATGTTGCAGGAGGGGATCGGCCTGAAGTCCGAGTTGAGCGTCACCGCCAACGAGCGCGTCCGCGACAGGAACCCCGCCTGCCAGCGCCGATACCTGCGGTACCGCGACGTGCTTCAGACGGTGGGCGGCGACGCCAGGCTGGAATGCCCCGACAGCGAAACCTATCGCTCGGCCGACCAACTGGTGAAACTCGGGTTGATGGAGGAGCCGGGCCAAGGCGCTTGACCGACAATCAGGCGGCCCCCGGCGAAATGGTTGATATGAAGATACTGGTACACTTCGGACAGGCCAAGACCGGCACCACGGCGCTTCAGCACACGCTGTCGAACCACCGGGATCAGCTGGCGCGCCGGGGCATCCTGTATCCCGAGCTGCAGATGGTGCAGCACAACCACGGTTTGCTGGCGATCGGGTTCAAGGAACCCGAAACCCTGCACCCGAACTTCTTGCGCATGTGCGACAGCGACCCCGACGAGATGCAGCGCGTCGGGGAGCAGGCCTGGGAGTCCCTGAAGCGGCAGGTGGACGAGACTGCGCCCAACCTGCTGATCCTCAGCGCCGAGGAGTATTTCTCGCAGTTGAACCCGGAGGCGGCAGTACGGTTCCGGGACCGCCTGGTGGACCTTGGCGCGGCGGCCGAGAATATAACGACCTGTGTGTACCTGCGCGATCCGGCCTCGCAGTTCCTGTCGTTGATCGCGCAGAACGCTGTGTCGATGATGCCCCTCAGCAACCAGTTGCGACTGCATGCCAAAGGCCGCCTGGCCGCGATGCAGCAAGCCTTTCCCCTGGGGCCGACGGTGTGTGCCTATGATCGCGGCGCGTTGGCGGGCGGCGATATCGTGAAGGATTTCGTCACTCGTTTTGTGCCCGGAATTGCCGACATGCCGCTGGTTTCGCCCCAACGCAGCAATGTCTCGCTGTCGGGCGAGGGCACGGCAATCGTCCTGTGGTATCGTGACCAGCTTCTGCCCGAACGCAGCCCCGAGGCGATCTACCAGGTGCGGCGCATCCGCAAGATCCTGGCCCGGATCGAGGAAGAGGACGGCGTCTCGCGCAAGGCCCGTCTGCGCCCCGAGATCCAGCAGGCCATCATCCGCGGCTCGGACGAACTGCCGTGGCTGCGAGAGGCGCACGGCGTGACATTCCCCAGCATCGATTACGACCAGATCGACGGCACACCACCGAAACTGCCCGCGCCGACCCTGGCCACCATCGATCAGTTCCTGGACCTGGATATGCGGTTGAGGGACCACCTGCTGGCCCGGCTGGTGCAGGACATGCTGCCTTCGCTTCCCAAACGCTTCGGCGGCAACCCGAGCGAAACCGGGAACGACGACGAGGATGACAGCCAGGACGCAGACGCGGCCTGAGGCAAGTCAGTCGCCGACAAGGCCGACGTTCTGACGCGAGACGGCGACGGTCTTTATCACGCCAAAGCAGGTCACGCCGGGCTCGATTCCCAGCGCCCTGGCCGACCGCCGGGTGATGCGCGCCAGCAGCAGATCCTCGCCCGCGCGCAACTGGACCATGACACCGGGCCCCTCGCCCTCGCGCACGGCGGCGACGGTGGCGGGAAGGATGTTCAGCGCCGACAAGCCGTGCGGGCGCTCGCGCGACAGGATCACGTCACGCGCCTCGATCCGGATGCGAACTTGCGCACCGGGCGCGGCCTCGATCGCGGGCAGGACCAGCGTGCCGCCGGACACGGTGATCTCGGTAAGGCCGTCCTCGTGGTTCTGCGCGACGCGGCCAGTCAGGACCGCGGCCGCGTCGGCCACGCCCAGCGCCGGAATTGGTG
>JBFHFG010000608.1:0-2228 GCA_041583815.1 Halovulum sp. | reverse complement strand
GCGGTTCTGATCCGACGCTGATCCAGCGGAGCGTGCTTGCGCGCGCAAGACCTTCAGCAAGGCCCCCCGGTTTCCGGGGGGCCTTGCGCGTTTCGGGGCCATCGCGACGCTTGACCGGACCAGCGGATGCGTCACTGTGGGCGCAGAAGGGGAGGAACCGGCCATGCTGGATGCACCGTTCACCGGCTTCGGATCGCGGGCAGTGGACCTTCTGCGCGAACTGGCAGCCGACAATTCGAAAAGCTGGTATGAGACCAACCGCGACGCGTTCCGGGTGCAGGTGCGCTTGCCGATGGAGCGGTTGATCGGCGAGGCCGCCGAGCGCTACGGCGGCGGCGTGAAACTGTTTCGCCAGCACCGCGACGTGCGCTTTGCCAAGGACAAGAGCCCGTACAAGACCAGCACCTATGGACTGGTGACAGGCCTGCCCGAAGGCCGCGCGCTGTATGCCGCGCTGACGCAGAACGGGTTCTACGCCGGTACCGGTGTCTACCAGATGGCCCCCGACCAGTTGCGCCGGTTCCGAGCTGCGGTCGATGCCGAGGGCAGCGGCGAGGAGTTGCGGACGATCCTGGACCGGTTGCGGGCCGCGGGGCTGGAGGTCAGCGGCGACAGCCTGTCGGGTGCCCCGCGCGGCGTGCCGCGGGACCACCCGCGCATCGAACTGATGCGCAGGAAAAGTCTGACCGCCGGTGCCCGGCTGGACGTGGACGCCGTGCGCGACGGGCGGCGCCCGCTGGAACATGCCTTCCGTACCTGGGACACCGCCGCGCCGCTGACCGACTGGCTTGCCACCCATGTCGGCGCCGCCGAAGAGACCCGCCGCAGGCCCTGAGCCCCTTTCGGTCGCCGTCGCGTTGGCGTATGGGGTCGGGGTAACTAACCAAGAGGACTTGGCATGGCGAACGTGTGCGTGGTGGGCGCCCAGTGGGGCGACGAGGGCAAGGGCAAGATCGTCGACTGGCTCTCGGAACGGGCGGATGTGGTCGCGCGCTTCCAGGGCGGGCACAATGCCGGTCACACGCTGGTCATCGACGGCAATGTCTTCAAGCTGCACGCGCTGCCCTCGGGTGTGGTGCGCGGCGGCAAGCTGAGTGTCATCGGCAACGGCGTGGTGCTGGACCCCTGGCACCTGGTCAAGGAAATCGAGACGATTCGCGCACAGGGCGTCGAGATCAGCCCCGAAACCCTGGTCATCGCCGAGAACACGCCGCTGATCCTGCCGTTCCACGGCGAACTGGACCGCGCCCGCGAGAACCAGAACGCGGTCGCGCGGATCGGCACCACCGGTCGCGGCATCGGCCCGGCCTACGAGGACAAGGTCGGCCGCCGGGTGATCCGCGTTGCGGACCTGGCCGATCCGGCCACACTGGCGCTGCGCGTAGACCGGGCGCTGGTGCACCACAACGCGCTGCGCGCTGGCCTGGGGCTGGACCCGATCGACCGTGACGCGCTGATCGCCCAGTTGCAGGAAATTGCGCCGCAGATCCTGCCCTATGCCGCGCCCGTCTGGAAGCTGCTGAACGAGAAGCGCAAGGCGGGCAAGCGGATCCTGTTCGAGGGTGCGCAGGGCTCGTTGCTGGATATCGACTTCGGCACCTATCCCTATGTTACCTCGTCGAACGTGATCGCCGGACAGGCCGCCACCGGCGTCGGTATCGGCCCGGGCGCGATCAACTACGTGCTTGGCATCGTCAAGGCGTACACCACGCGGGTGGGCGAGGGACCGTTTCCGACCGAACTGGACGACGCCGACGGGCAACGCCTGGGCGAGCGGGGCCACGAGTTCGGCACCACCACCGGGCGTAAGCGGCGCTGTGGCTGGTTCGACGCGGCGCTGGTGCGCCAGACTTGCGCGATTTCCGGCATCGACGGCATCTGCCTGACCAAGCTGGACGTGCTGGACGGGTTCGAGACGCTCAAGATCTGTGTCGCCTATGACCTGGACGGACAGCGGCTGGACTATCTGCCGACCGCTGCCGACCAGCAGGCGCGTTGCACCCCGATCTACGAGGAAGTGCCTGGTTGGTCCGAGACCACGCAAGGCGCGCGCAGCTGGGCCGACCTTCCGGCGCAGGCGATCAAGTACGTCCGCCGCATCGAGGAATTGATCGAGTGTCCGGTCGCGCTACTCTCCACCTCACCGGAACGAGAGGACACGATCCTGGTCAGGGATCCGTTTGCCGACTGATGAGCCTGAGTTACAAAGCCCGGCGGCGCCTGTCGCT
>JBFHFG010000607.1:0-2231 GCA_041583815.1 Halovulum sp. | reverse complement strand
GCGGGTTCCTGCCCTTCATCGGCATCCAGTTGCTGGCGCTGGGCGTGTTGCTGGTCTGGCCTTCCATGGTCTCAGTATTCCTGTGACGCTGAGCCCGGACCAGATCGCCGCCCTCGGGCGCGATGGCTACCTGATCGTCGAGGACGCGCTGGATCGCAGCGTCCTCGACGCGCTGCACGCGGAATACTCCTCCCTGCTGGACCGGCTTTACGCGGGGTGGAGGGCAGAGGGTCGCGTCCCTCCCGGCGCGGCCCTCGATCACTGGGGCAAGCTCGGCGCGGCCTATGCCGCAGGGTGCGACTGGTTCCAGCCGATGGACTGCTCGCTGCCGGGCGGGCCGATCGCGCCGGACACGCCGATGTACTTCGGCCCGGCCGCCTTCGACATGATCACCCACCCGCGCCTGCTGGACATCGCGGAATCGCTGATCGGCCCCGAGATCACCTCGAACCCGATCCAGCACATCCGGATCAAGCCGCCCCAGCACCTGGTCCACGCGGACGAGGTGCGCGCCCAGGTCAGCCTGACCGACTGGCACCAGGATCGCGGCGTCGCCCTGCCCGAAGGCGACGGGACCGACATGATCACCGTCTGGCTGGCGATCACCGACGTGACGCCCGACTGCGCGCCGCTTCAGGTGATCCCCGGCGGCCACCGCGGCGGCCTGATCGAACATTGCGGCTGGACGCAGACCGGGATTCCGGGGCGGCTGCTCGATACCGACCGCGCCATCCCCCTGCCCTGCAAGGCCGGTTCGGCGGTAATCTTCCACCCGCTGACGCCCCACGCCTCGTTGCCCAACCGCTCGGACAGGTACCGCTGGTCCTTCGACATCCGCTACAACCGCACCGGCCAGCCGACCGGGCGCGACCACTTCCCCAGCTTCACCGCCCGCTCGCGCGCGCACCCCGAAAGCGCGCTGCGCGACTGGCGCATGTGGCGCGAGATGTGGGAGGCCGCACGCGCCCGCCTGTCCGGCCAACCACACGTCCCGATCCACCGTTGGGACACGTCCAACCCGGTCTGCGCCTGACGCCTTCCGCCAAGGCGGGGCACCCGCCCCACTTTGGTCCCCAAATATCCCCGCCGGAGGCATCCGCCGCCGCAACCGGCGCCCGCGCCCGGCAGCTTGCGCACCATCCGAAGGTCCGGGACTGGACGCCGGTCCCCGGACCTGACATTTTCGGTGTCGGCCTTTTATGCTTAACCAGCCAGACTCCGCGCCGCCGGGCCATTTGCCCGGCACGCACCGCAAGGGAACCGCACATGCCCGATACCATCCGTCTCGACGCCTCCGACAACGTGGTCACCGCGACCCGCCCGCTTGAGGTGGGCGCGGACGGCGCGATCCAGCTGATCCCGCGCGGCCACAAAATGGCCGCCGAGGACATCCCCGCCGGCGCCCCAGTGCGCAAATACGCCCAGATCATCGGCTACGCGGCCGAGGACATCGCCAAGGGCGCGCATGTCCACACCCACAACCTGGAAGTCCGCGCGGTGGAACAGACCTACGAATTCGGCACCAACCTGCGCCCCGCCCCGGAACCGGAAACCCGCGATACATTCATGGGCTACCGCCGCGCGACGGGCCGGGTGGGTACGCGTAACTTCATCGCGGTGCTGACCTCGGTGAACTGCTCGGCCACCGCGGCGCGGATGATCGCGGACCATTTCACCGACGAAAAGCTCGCCGCCTATCCCAATGTCGACGGCGTCGCGGCCTTCGTGCACGGCACCGGCTGCGGCATGGCAGGGGACGGCGACGGGTTCGAGGCGCTGCAGCGCGTCATGTGGGGCTATGCCAAGCATCCCAACGTCGCGGGCGTGCTGATGGCCGGGCTGGGCTGCGAGATCAACCAGATCGACTGGCTGGTCGAGGCCTATGGCCTGGTTCCAGGCCCGCTGTTCCAGACGATGAACATCCAGGACGTCGGCGGCCTGCGCAAGACGGTGGAACTGGGGATCAAGAAGATCGAGGCGATGCTGCCGATCGTTAACGATGTCCAGCGCGAGGAATGCCCTGCGTCGGAATTGATGGTCGCGCTGCAATGCGGCGGCTCGGACGCCTGGTCGGGGATCACCGCCAACCCCGCCGTCGGCTATGCCTGCGACCTGCTGGTCGCGCAGGGCGGCACGGGCGTTCTGGCCGAAACCCCCGAGATCTATGGCGCCGAGCACCTGCTGACCGCCCGCGCCGTCTCGGCCCAAGTTGGAGAGAAACTGGGCGGCCT
>JBFHFG010000606.1:0-2237 GCA_041583815.1 Halovulum sp. | reverse complement strand
TTTCTCGTCGCCCGTCACTTACAAGGTGTTTGGGGCAACGCTGAAATATGCGCTGATTACATGGGCTCTGACGCTCGTCATCGGATTCACGGTGGCCTACTTCCTGGCCTTTCACGTTCGCAGCCTGACGATGCAGATCGCGTTGTTCCTGGTTTGCACGATCCCGTTCTGGACTTCGAACATCATCCGCATGATTTCGTGGATCCCGTTCCTGGGGCGCAATGGCATCGCCAACCAGACGCTCATGTCCTGGGGGATGATCGACGAGCCACTGGAATGGCTTCTGTACTCCGACTTCGCGGTAATCCTCGCCTTCGTGCATCTCTACACGCTGTTCATGGTCGTGCCGATCTTCAACACCATGATGCGGATCGACCGCTCGCTGCTTGAGGCGGCGCGGGACAATGGCGCTTCGGGGTTTCAGACGCTGGTGCACGTGATCCTGCCCCTGACGAAGCCCGGGATCATGATCGGCACGATCTTCGTCGTGACACTGGTGATGGGCGATTTCATTACCGTGCGGTTCATGAGCGGGTCGCAGCGCGCCAATGTGGGGCGCCTGATCTCGAACGACATTTCGCTGCTGCAGTACCCGTCGGCGGCCGCAACCGCTGTCGTACTGCTCTGTACCGTGCTGCTTGTGATCGCGATCCTGCTGCGCTTCGTGAACATCCGCAAGGAACTGTGATCCATGGAGAAACGCACCAAAAGCTTCTACGTGCTCGCGGCCTTTTTCGGCCTGTTCATCCTGTTCCTCTACGGGCCGATCCTGACGATAGGCATCCTCAGCTTCCAGGGGCCGCAGGGCGGGCTTACCTTCCCGATGAACGGGGTCTCGACACGCTGGTTTGGCGAACTTTTCAAGGAGCAGGCGGTCGGCGACATCTGGGGCGCATTCCGGCGCAGCTTCGTCCTTGGGCTCATGGTGATGGTCACCACGGTGATCATCTCGGTCATGGCCGGGCTGTCATTCCGCAAACGGTTCGCCGGATCGGGTCTGCTGTTCTACCTGGCGATCACCTCGCTGGTCATCCCCTCGATCCTGGTCTCGCTCGGTGTCGGACTGATTTTCAACCAGATGGGCCTGAAGATCCACTGGGCGACAAGCGGCTTCGGGGCGCAACTGACATGGACCCTGCCCTTCGGACTCCTGATCATGTTCGCGGTCTTCAATCGGTTCGACAAAAGCTTCGAGGAAGCCGCGCGCGACCAGGGCGCAAGCGCGTGGCAAACGATCCGCTTCGTGGTCCTGCCGATCATCGCGCCCTCGCTGATCGGGGTGGCATTGTTCGGCTTCACCCTCAGCTACGACGAATTCGCGCGCACCCTGCTGGTGGCGGGCAGCTACAACACGCTTCCGTTGGAAATTTTCGGCATGACAACAAATGTGACGACGCCGGTGATCTATGCACTGGGCACACTGACGACCGTCTTCTCCTTGGTCATTATTGCCGTCTTCCTGTTGAGTGCCTGGATCATGGGCAAACGGCGGGCGCGCCTTGGCTCCGATGCAGGTAAAGGCGTATGAAACTTGCCTACATCAATCCAAACTCCACCGAAGGAATGACCCTCAGCATCGTGGACTCGGCCCGCAAGGCGCTTCCAAGTACCGAGATATTCGGCCTTACAAACACCGCAGGCCCGCCCGCGATCCAGGGACCGGAAGACGGTGACCGTGCAATTCCGGGTGTTCTCGATCTGCTGCCCGTGGCCCGGGCGCAGGGGGCCGACGCGGTCGTGATCGCCTGTTTCGACGACACCGGCCTGGAAGAAGCGCAGGCACGATCTGCGTTCCCTGTGCTTGGAATCGGGCAGGCCTCCTATGTCATGGCCTCATTGTTCGGGATGCGGTTCTCGGTTGTCACGTCGTTGGGTGTCTCGATCCCCGTCATCGAGACGAATATCGAGAAACTGGGCTTTTCCCGGCATTGTGCCTCGGTGCGAGCCAGCGACCTGCCTGTGCTGGTGATCGACGAAGGTGGACCGAAAGTACTTGATCGAATTGCTGCTGAAATCGAGGCTGCGGGATCTGAAGACGGCGCGACCGGCGTGATACTAGGCTGTGCCGGCATGGCCCCTCTGAAAGAAGACCTCGAAGCGCGAACCGACATTCCACTCATCGACGGCGTCGCCGCCTCGGCATACCTGTCTCACGCAGCTGCAGGCTGGTCTATTGGTGGACGATAGAGCGGCAACGCGGACGGGACCCTTAGGCCACCCGCCCCAAGTCGCTGAAC
>JBFHFG010000605.1:0-2245 GCA_041583815.1 Halovulum sp. | reverse complement strand
TCGGTGTCGATCCCCTCCATCGCCAGGCGGAAGGCGGCGTCGGCTTCTTCGTCCGAGATGTTGTTGGCAATCACGAACCCGTCCCACCACAGCGTGGTTGCGGGCGGGTTGCCCTCGGCGGCGACCGGCGCGGCCGCGCCCGCGACCTTGCCCACAACGGTGCTTTCGGACTCGTCGTCCATCGCCCCGCCGCGGCTGGCCCACAGGTTGGCCATCGCGATCTTGCCTTGCTGGAACTGCTGCTGAACGTAGGTGGAATCCGCCGACAGGAACTCGGGGTCCAGGTAGGCGGTCAGCGCCTTCATCATCTCGAGCGTGGCGACGCCAGCCTCGTTGTTGACGGTCGGATTGCCCGCGCCGTCGTACCAGCTGCCACCATAGCCGACGAACATGTTGTTGAATTCCTGCGCCAGGTTCCAGCCGGACTGCATGGTGGCACCCAGCGGATAGTCCACGACACCGGCTTCCTGGATCGCGGCGGCGACCTCCAGAACCTCGTCATAGGTGGTGGGAACCTCGAGCCCCAGTTCCTCGAAGATGTCCGTGCGGTACATCAGGTGCTGGGTGTTCACCATCATCGCCACGGCCATGACCTTGCCGTCGATGCGGATCAGCTGGTTCGGCTTCAGGTGTGCGCCATACTTCTCGACCAGATCATCCAGCGGGCGGATCGTGCCCTCGTTAATCAGCGGCGTGATCGTGCCGTTCGCCACCCCGCCTATGTGGTAGAGCGACGGGTCAGCCGCGAAGGCCGCCGGCTGCTTGGTGCGGAACTCCTGGTCCAGTTCGGCTTCCAGGTTGCCGCATTCGGCCATGGCGTCGGTCACCGACTTCCACGCCTCGAAACCCGCGCTCAGCGACTTGATGGGCGTTTCGTTCTGGTACCCGCAGCCCGCCCAGGCGGTGCCGGATGCCAGCGCCATCGCGCCGGCCAGCATCAGTGCCTTGATCTTCATGTTGCAGTCTCCCTGTTGGGGGCGGGCGTTGCCGCCGAATGCAGGGCGTCAGGCCGTTTCCAGCCGCGCCCCGGTTTGCGCATCGAACAGATGGCAGATCGCTGCCGGGATCGAGATCGCGACCTCTTCGCCGATCTCGGCCCGGAAATCCTTGGGCGCCTTGACCGATACCAGTGCGCCGCCCGCCTTGACGGTGACCATGGTGGCATCGCCCAGCAGCTCCAGCGTATAGACCGGCGCGGTGATCTCGCCGCCGCCGCCGACCGCGGCATCCTCGGCGCGGAAACCCAGCGTCACGGGGCCGTCGGGGCCGGTCAGTCCGGCGATACGGACCTTCGCGCCCTCGAACACGCCACCTGTCAGCGTACCCTCCATCAGGTTCATCGCAGGGCTGCCGATGAAGCTGGCGACGAATGTGTTGGCGGGATTGTCATAGATCTCGGTTGGGGTGCCGACCTGCTGCACCAGGCCCTTCTCCATCACCACGACACGGTCGGCCAGGGTCATCGCCTCGATCTGGTCGTGGGTGACATAGATCGTCGTGACTTTCAGTTCGTGGCTGAGGTTCTTGATCTGCGCGCGGGTGGAAACCCGCAGCTTGGCATCCAGGTTCGACAGCGGCTCGTCCATCAGGAACACGTTCGGCTCGCGCACGATGGCGCGGGCCAGGGCGACGCGCTGACGCTGACCGCCCGACAGTTCCGAGGGCTTGCGGTGCATGAACTCGGCCAGTTCGACCATGTCGGCGGCGCGCTTGACCCGCTCGTCATGCTCGGCCTCGGGGATTTTCCGGACCTTCAGGGGAAAGCGGATGTTTTCGTAGACGTTCATGTTCGGGTAGAGCGCATAGCTCTGGAACACCATGGCGATGTCCCGGTCCTTCGGGTCCAGGTCGTTGACCCGCTCGCCGCCGATCATGATGTCCCCGCCGGTCGCATCCTCCAGCCCCGCGATCATTCTCATCGTCGTGGTCTTGCCGCAGCCCGAGGGGCCCAGAAGCACCAGAAATTCGCGATCCGCGATGGTCAGGTTGAGGTCCTTGACGCCAACGAAATGACCCCAGCGCTTGGTGATGTCGCGCAGCTGAATCTCAGCCATGAATGCACTCCCTGTTATGGGTGCCGGTGGGTTCGATGCATTTTTGCATTCGTATTCAAAGCAACTTTACGCACCGTACGATTCGTGGCAAGCTTTTTTGCAGACGAATGCAAAATTCTTCCGAAAGGCACGTCGTGACCGACTTCCGCAGCACTGCCCACGGCCTACTCGACACGTTGATATCGGCCCCC
>JBFHFG010000604.1:0-2250 GCA_041583815.1 Halovulum sp. | reverse complement strand
TGGCCGTTGGTCATGGTGTCGGGGTCGTCGAGGAAGCTGCGCTCGCCCGCGCCGAGCGCGGCGTCGGCCTGGTCGAGCCCGTCGAGCGGCCAGACGTAGGCCGTGTCCGAGATGCCGCCCGCCGCGATCGCGTCGCCCGCGTCGGTCCAGTCGAGCGCCCAGACCGGGCCGCGGGTGGCAGCGCGGAAGTCGCGGACCACGGACCAGTCGGCGGTGTCGAGGACCATGATGTAGCCCTCGCCGTCGCCGACTGCGAGCGCGGTGCCTTCGGGGGTTGCGGCCATCGCCAGGATCGGGCGGCGGTCGAGGGTGAAGTCCTGAAGTTCCGCCCCGGTGGCGGGGTCCAGAACGCGGGTGCCGCCGTCGACCGCGCCATAGGCGAGCCAGGTGTCGCCGGGGCCGAGTTCCAGCGTGTTCACGCCGAAGCCGTGAGAGGTGACGGTGCGCAGCTCGGTCCCGCTGGCGACGTCCCATTCGCGGATCGTGCCATCGGCGGCGGCCGAAAAGAGGCGGGTCCCATCCGCCGAGAACGCCACGTCGTTGACCGCGCCATCATGGCCAGACAGGAAGCGCCCCTGCCCCCCGCCGTTCAGCGGCCACAGGCCGACGGTGCCGTCCCAACTGGCCGAGGCGAGCCAGGCGCCGTCGGGCGATGCCGCCAGCGCGATCACCTTGCCCTTGTGGCCGGTGAGCGCGGTGCTTTCGCCGGTCGCGAGGTCCCAGAGCCGCACGTCGAAATCGTCGCCGCCCGAGGCCGCGCGCCCGTCGCCCAGCCAGATCGCGGCATTGACGGCGGCGCGGTGGCCTTCCAGCCAGGTCGGTGCGCCGTCCTGCCAGAACCCCACGGAATTGTCGAAACTGGCGGTCAGAGCGGTGCCGTTGCCGTTCAGCGCGATCGCCTTGACGGGACCGCCGTGCCCCTGCAGCGCCGCGTAATCCGCTGCCCGTGCGGGCAGCGCGGCCAGCAGCAGCGTCGCGGCAGCGATCCCGGCGGGCGCGCGCATGTCACTCGGCCGGGGTCGGCCGGGTGCCGTCGCCGGTAGCGTCCCGGCGCGACTCGACCTCTTCGACCCAGAGATTGTGATGCTCCATCGCCCAGTTGCGGTCGACCTCGCCCGTGCCCATGGCGTCGAAGGCGCCCTCCATCCCGATGGTGCCGATGTAGATGTGCGCAAGGATCACGGCCATCATCGCGAATGCGACGATCGCGTGCCAGATCTGCGCATATTGCATCTCCTGGTGGGGGGCGAGCTGTGTCGGCAGCGGATCGAACCCGAACCAGCCCGGCGCGCCGATGGCATTCAGCTTCGTGAAGGTCGGCGCGAACATGTTCAGTTCGAACGGGAACAGCAGCGACAGGCCCGAGGCCGAGACCGAGGCGCCCAGAACGATCACCGCCCAGAAGATCAGCTTCTGCCCGGCGTTGAACTTCTTCGCGTCCGGATGCGCCTTGGTGAAGATGCCGCCGCCCTTGAGCAGCCACTTGATGTCGGTCCTGTCCGGCAGGTTGTGCAGGACCCAGAACACGAACACCAGGATCAGCCCCAGCATGAACGCCCAGCTGACGTTGTTGTGCACCCATTTCGAGCCGACTGCGAGCGTGGCATAGGCCTCTTTGCCGATCAACGGGATCAGGCCCATGCGGCCGAACAGCGTGATCAGGCCGGTCACGCCCAGCAGCACGAAACTGCCTGCCAGCAGCCAGTGCGCGAACCGTTCGATGAAGGTGAAGCGCAGGATGGTGATACCGGACATGCCGTGCTCGACCCGGATGCGGCCCCGAAGGAGGTAAAACAGCGCCAGCACGCCGATCACGCCCACCAGGAACCAGCCGCCGTAATGCGCCAGCGGGCCGCGGCGGAATTCAAGCCACCACATGCCGCTGTCCTGCACCAGCACCTCGGCGGCGGGGCTGCGCGAGGACACGGTGACATCGGCGGTGCCGTAACGCAGGGCGCGGAACATCTCGGCGTCCGACACGCCGCCCAGCGTACCCAGCGGGCCGGTCGGCGGCAGGGCGCGTTCCGGGTCGCCTGTGGCCTGCCGGCGGAAACTGTCGTCGATCTTCTCGCCACGCTGGCGGGCCAGGATATCCTCGAGCGTCTGCGCACCGCCGGTGGCTGCGCGCGGCACGTCGGACCCGGTCGAGGGTGCCACGGCACCCGGCGCCTCGGCGCCGACGCCCGCGCTGTTGCGCCCCAGGTCCTCGATGGAGGTTTCGCGCATTGTCTGCGCCGCTGCCGGCAGGCT
>JBFHFG010000603.1:0-2272 GCA_041583815.1 Halovulum sp. | reverse complement strand
TTCGTGGGCGAGGATGGCACCATCGAGTATCGCGACGATATCTATGGTCGCGATGCGCGGGTGTTCGGCGCGCTGGAAGCGGCCGGGGTCGCCTTGGGCGCGGTTGAAGGCTGAGCCATAAACGATTAGGTCTCGGGGCGGCGCGCGAAAGCGGGCCGCCTTTTTCTTTTTCGCACCCCTAGCCGCAGGTTCCCGACATGGCCCATACCGTGAAAGCGATCGCTGAAGCCCTAGGAACCCGGGCCGAAGGGGACCTTGATATCGAAATCTCGGGCGTGGCCGAACCCGCCGACGCCACAGCCGACCAGCTTGCCCTGGCGATGGAGCCGAAGTTTGGCGACGCGCTGGCGCAGGGCGCCGCGCAGGCCGCCATCCTGTGGGAAGATGCCGACTGGCAGGCGCTGGGGCTGAAGGCGGCGATCTTCGCGCCGCGCTCGCGCTATGTACTGGCAGGGGTCAGCCGCGTGTTCGACCACCCGCTGCGCCTGGCGGCCGGAGTGCACCCCTCGGCCGTGGTCGAGGAGGGGGCCCAGATCGGCAAGGACGTGTCGATCGGGGCGTTTACCTATGTCGGCCCCGGTGCCGTGATCGGCGATGGCAGCCGTTTGATGAACCATGTCTCGATCGGGGCCGATGTGCGCATCGGGCGCGACGCGCTGATCCATCCTCAGGTGCACATCGGCCCGCGGGTGGTGATCGGTGACCGGTTCATCGCCCAGCCCGGCGCGATGATCGGTGGCGACGGGTTCAGCTTTGTCAGCCCCTCGCGCGATAACCTGGAGGCGGTGCGCGACCAGGGCCGTATTTCCGAGGCCGCCAAGACCCCCGGTTTCGCGCGAATCAATTCCCTGGGTGCGGTGCGGATCGGCAACGATGTCGAGGTCGGCGCGAATGCGGCCATAGACCGCGGCACCATCGTCGACACCACGATTGGCGACGGCACCAAGATCGACGATCTTGTCGACATCGGCCACAACGTGCAGGTAGGAAAGCACTGCCTGCTTTGCGGCCAGGTCGGCATCGCCGGTAGTACCGAACTGGGCGACCGTGTCGTGCTTGCAGGGCAGGTGGGCGTTGCGGATCACATCTCCATCGGCTCGGACGTGATCGTCGCGGCGGGCTCGGGCGTGGGCTCCAGTATCCCCTCGGGGCGGGTCATGATGGGCTATCCGGCGGCCGAGATGAAACAGACCATCGCCAACTTCAAGGCGATCCGCCGCATCCCGCGCGCCCTGACGCGGATAGAGGCGTTGGAGAAACGGGTTTCAAAGCTGGACCCGACCGAGTAAGGGATGCTTGAAACATTTTGAGGATCGCATGAGCAAGTCTGTCGAAGAGCAGGTTATCGCCATCATTGCGGAGCAGGCCCTGATGGAGCCTCAGGAGGTGTCGCCGGAGGCGACGCTCGAGGATCTGGGCATCGACTCGCTTGGTCTGGTCGAAGCGGTTTTCGCCATCGAAGAAACCTTCGACGTCTCGGTGCCGTTCAACGCCAACGAACCTGCGCAGTCCGATTTTGACATCAGCAACGTGCGCTCGATGGTCAAGGCCGTCGAAGAGCTGGTCGCCCAGAAGGCCGACACGGGCACGTGAAACGGGTCGTCATTACAGGCCAGGGCGCGGTGTCGTCCCTGGGAATGAGCGCGAACGAGACGCTTGCCGGAATGCGCGCGGGCCGCAACGGGATCAGTGCGCTCGAGTTCCAGGATACTGAACGTCTGTCGATCCCGATCGGTGGGCAGATCAAGGGCTATGTCCCCGAGGAGCGGTTCAGCCGCCAGCAGATCACCCTTTACGACAAGTTCACCCAGTTCGCGATGATCGCCGCCGAAGAGGCCATCGGCCAGTCGGGGCTTGAACTGACCGAGGAACTGGCCGGGCAGGCCGGCGTCGTACTGGGCACCGCCGGCGGCGGGTTGCAGACCCAGGACGAGAATTATCGCTCCGTCTACGAGGAAGGGAAGAACCGCGTTCACCCCTTCGTGGTGCCGCGGCTGATGAACAATGCCGCCGCCAGCCATGTTTCGATGACCTACAACCTGCAGGGCCCGTCCTACACGGTGGCGACGGCCTGTGTCTCGTCCAACCACGCGATGGGGCAGGCGTTCCAGCTGATCCGGGCCGGGGCGAGCAAGGTCATGCTCACCGGCGGTTCGGAAAGCATGCTCTGCTTCGGCGACATCAAGGCGTGGGAGGGGTTGCGCGTCCTGTCCCGCGACGGCTGCCGCCCGTTTTCGGCCAACCGCAACGGTATGGTCCAGGGCGAAGGCGC
>JBFHFG010000602.1:0-2276 GCA_041583815.1 Halovulum sp. | reverse complement strand
GCCCAGCGTGATCGCCATCGCGCAGCCCGCGCGCATGGCGATGTCGGCGGCAAGCAGCTTGGTCTTCATGCCGCCCTTGGCCCCGGCGGACCCGGTGCCGCCTGCCATCGCGCGGATTTTCGGCGTCAGATGTTCGACCAGCGGCAGGTGCTGCGCGTTCGAATCCTCGCGCGGGTTGGCGGTGTAGAGCCCGTCCACGTCCGACAACAGCACCAGCACGTCGGCCCCGGCCAGCGAGGCGATTTGCGCCGCCAGCCGATCATTGTCGCCATAGCGGATCTCGTCGGTCGCGACGGTGTCGTTTTCGTTGACGATAGGCACGGTGCCAAGGTCCAGCAGCGTGCGCAGCGTGGCGCGGGTGTTGAGATAGCGGCGGCGCTGCTCGCTGTCCTCGAGCGTCACCAGCACCTGCGCGGCGGTGATGCCGTGGGTGGCCAGCACCTCGGAATAGGATTGCGCCAGCTTGATCTGGCCCACCGACGCGGCGGCCTGTGCCTCGTCCAGCCGGTCGGATTTCGGGTCGAGCCGCAGGATGCGCCGCCCCAGCGCGATCGAGCCGGAGCTGACCAGCACGACCTCGGCCCCTTGTGCCTTGAGCATGGCGACATCTGCCGCCAGTCCTTCCAGCCAGTCGCGGCGCAGCGCGCCCGAGGCCTGGTCGACCAGCAGGGCCGAGCCGATCTTGACGACCACGCGGCGCGCCTGCCCCAGCATGCGCGAGGGATCGGGCGCCGTCGCGGTCAGGGTCGCCATTCGGTATCCTCGGGTTCCGAGGGCTCGGGCGCGCGGTTGGCGTCGACCATGGGACGCAGGGCGCGCAGCACCTCGGTCACGCCATCGCGGCTGACGCCGGACATGGTCAGAATCTTCGTCCCCGCGGCCTGTTCCAGCTCGGCCTTGCGCTCGGCCAGTGTTTCCGGCTCCAGCGCGTCGGTCTTGTTCAGCACAGTGATGCGCGGCTTGTCGGCAAGGTGGCCACCATAGGCGTCCAGTTCGTGGATCACGGTCTGGTAGTCCTCGGCCACGGTTTCGGACGTGCCGTCGACCAGGTGCAGCAGCGCGGCGCAGCGCTCGACATGGCCGAGGAAGCGGTCGCCGATGCCCTTGCCCTCGTGCGCACCCTCGATCAGGCCGGGGATATCCGCGACGACGAACTCGGTGTTGTCGATGCCGACAACGCCCAGGTTCGGGTGCAGCGTGGTAAACGGATAGTCGGCGATCTTGGGACGCGCGTTCGAGGTCGCGGCCAGGAAGGTCGACTTGCCCGCGTTGGGCAGGCCCAGCAGGCCGACGTCGGCAATCAGTTTCAGCCGCAGCCAAATGGTACGCTCCACGCCCTCCTGCCCCGGATTGGCGCGGCGCGGGGCCTGGTTGGTCGCGGTCTTGAAGTGCAGGTTGCCGAAGCCGCCGTTGCCGCCACGCGCGATGCAGACGCGCTGGCCGACTTTGTCGAGGTCCGCGATCAGCGTTTCCTGGTCCTCGTCCAGGATCTCGGTGCCGACGGGCACTTTCAGCACAATGTCGTCGCCGCCCCGGCCGGTGCGCTGCTGCCCCATGCCGCCCTGGCCGTTCTTGGCGAAGAAGTGTTGCTGGTAGCGATAGTCGATGAGCGTATTGAGCCCCTGCACAGCTTCGGCCCAGACGTCACCGCCCTTGCCGCCATCACCGCCGTCAGGGCCGCCATACTCGATATACTTCTCGCGCCGGAAGCTGACCGAGCCGTTGCCGCCCGCGCCGGAGCGGACGTAGACCTTTGCGAGATCCAGGAATTTCATGTCCGCTCCTTGCGATCAGGCGTCTTGCGCCCAGGTTTCATGCGCCAGCGAGTAGCGCCAGGTGTCGACCTCGGCCTGGCGCGCGGTGGAATAGCGCCGTCCTTCGCCCACGTAGGCGAATCCGGTTTTGGTCAGGACCTTGGCCGAGGCGGCGTTGTCCTGGAAGACCTCGGCCGTCAGGGGCACCCGGCCCTGGCCGATGGCGTAACCGCAGACCGTCTGCACAGCCTCGGTCGCGAAGCCGGTGGACCAGAACGGCGCGCCGACCCAATAGCCGATCTCGCCATCGTCCTTCAGGCTGATCAGCCCGATCAGGCCGTCCGCAACCGAGCCGTTGTGCTCGATCGCCCAGACCGCCTCGCCCCGTGCGCCGGACAGGACGGCGTCGATGAACGCCTCGGTCGAGCCGGGGGGCAGCGGGTGCGGGATGTTCGTGGTCATGCGCGCCAGACGTTCATCACCGGTATAGAGCCGCAGCAGACCCGCGTCGCTGCGCTTGAG
>JBFHFG010000601.1:0-2282 GCA_041583815.1 Halovulum sp. | reverse complement strand
GAAGTCTGGATCAACGACGGCCTGATGACGCTGTTCTTCCTGCTGGTGGGCATCGAGATCAAACGCGAGATCGTCAGCGGCGAACTGTCCGACCTGTCCAGCGCGGCGCTGCCGATCTTCGGTGCGCTCGGCGGCATGCTGGTGCCCGCGCTGATCTATGCCGTGGTGAACCTGGGCCAGCCGACAGCGCATGGCTGGGGCATACCGATGGCCACGGACATCGCCTTTACCCTAGGGCTGATGGCGTTGCTGGGGGACCGGGTGCCGACTTCGTTGAAAGTGTTCGTTTCGGCGCTGGCGATTGCGGATGATCTGGGCGCCATCCTGGTCATCGCGCTGTTCTACGGCCACGGCTTCCATATGGATGAGCTGATGATCGCCGGCGGCGTGCTGCTGGTGATGTTCGGGCTGAACTGGACGCGGGTCTACGCCCGCTGGCCCTATATCCTGCTGGGGGTCGTGCTGTGGTATTTCGTCTACGAAAGTGGTCTGCACGCGACACTTGCAGGGGTGTTGACGGCGGCAGTCATCCCGTCGCGCCCGGCGGCCAGTGTCGAGGGCGCTGCGGCACAGACCCGCGCCCTGTTCGAGGAAGAGTTGCAGACCCCTGATACCCCCATCGCGGACGGCACGGTCTCGCGGCTGCAGGCGGTGGTGAACCGCTTGCGCGATCCCGGCTTTCACCTACAGCACGCGTTGGAGAATTGGTCGAACTTCCTGATCCTGCCGCTATTCGCTTTCTTCAACACCGGGATACTGGTTCTGGGGTCGAGCTTTTCGGTATCTGCCCCCGAGACGTTGGGCGTCATGGCCGGCCTGGTGATCGGCAAGCCGCTGGGCATCTTCGCCATCGTGTTCGTGACGGTAAAGCTGGGCATCGCGCGACTGTCGTCCGAGATCAGCTGGTTTCAGGTGCTGGGGGCGGGTTGCCTGTGCGGTGTCGGGTTCACCATGTCAATCTTCATCGGCTCGGCGGCGTTTTCCGGCGGGCAGCTTGACGCGGTGAAGCTGTCGATCCTGCTTGCGTCGACCGTGGCGGCCCTACTGGGGGTGACGATCCTGTGGCTGGCCGGCGGGGCGCGCGCCGTACCGCGCGGCTGACCAATGCCGGTTCGCGCCCCGGTTCTGGCGGTGGGCGCAGGGGTGCTGTAGACCTGTCTCAGGCCCAGCCTGCCCAAGGGAGAACGCTTGACGGATACCCCCATCACTGCCCCGGAACTCGCGGTTGCGGCCATATTCCTGTTCCTGCTGATCGCGTCGTTGCTGGGCGGTCCCGTCCGCACTGTGCTGCTGGTGCTGCTGGGCTGGCGCCTGACGCGGCTGCTGGCCTTGCCCGCGCTGGGGGTGGGGCTGTTCGTGTGGCTGCGGTAGCGCGCAGCGGAACAACCAACATTGAATGAGGACACCATGAAGCATTTCGATCTTGCCGGGCGTGTGGCCCTTGTGACCGGGGCGCGCAGCGGGATCGGCCAGGCCATGGCGATCGCCCTGGCCGAGGCGGGTGCGGACATTGCCGGGCTCGGGTCCACGGAGATGCCCGAAACCGCCGACAGCGTGCGCGCATTGGGCCGTCGCTTTTACCCGATGGCGGTCGACCTGTCGGCGTCGTTCGATGCGCAGGCGGTGATGGACGAGGTCGCGGCGAACCTGGGTCCGGTCGACATCCTGGTCAACAACGCCGGGATCATCCGCCGGAACGACATCGACGACTATTCCACCGAAGACTGGGATGCGGTCATGACCGTGAACCTGCGTGCCGCGTTCGAACTGTCGCGCGCCGCGGCGGGCCGTATGGGGCAGGGCGGGCGCATCATCAACACCGCCTCGCTGCTGTCCTTTCAGGGCGGGATCCGGGTGGTGGCCTATACCGCCTCCAAACACGGGCTGGTCGGCCTGACGCGGGCGCTCGCGAACGAGCTGGCCCCGCGCGGCATCACCGTGAACGCTATTGCGCCGGGGTACATCGCCACCGACAACACTGCGCCCCTGCGGGCCGATCCCCAACGCAGCGCCGAGCTTTTGTCGCGCATACCCACCGGTCGCTTCGGCCAGCCCGATGACCTGGCCGCCGCCACGGTTTTCCTTGCCGGGCCGGGGGCTGCCTATGTCACCGGGGCGGTTGTCCCCGTCGATGGTGGCTGGATGTCGCGCTAGGTGCGCGAGCCTTTGCCGGGCCGATCAACATGAAGTGATACCGGGGTTGACGTAATCCCGGCTTGCATCAGCGGCCCGGGCCAACCCCTTGTTACGTGGGGCTTTGGTGCGGTTTTCGCAGGTCCTGT
>JBFHFG010000600.1:0-2319 GCA_041583815.1 Halovulum sp. | reverse complement strand
GACGGCAACACCAAGGCGATCTTCTGCGAATCGATCTCGAACCCGGGCGGCTATGTCACCGACATCCCCGCGGTGGCCGAGGTGGCGAACGCGCTGCAGGTTCCACTGATCGTCGACAACACGTCGGCCACGCCCTACCTGTGCCGCCCGTTCGAACATGGCGCGCACATCGTCGTGCACTCGACCACCAAGTACATGTCCGGCAACGGCACCAGTGTCGGCGGCGTGGTCGTGGATTCGGGCAATTTCGACTGGACCGCGGCAGGCAAGTTCCCCTCGCTGACCGAACCCGAGCCGGCCTACCACGGCCTGAAGTTCCACGAGACCTTCGGCCCTATGGCCTTTACCTTCCACGGCATCGCCATCGGCCTGCGCGACCTTGGCATGACCATGGCCCCGATGAACGCCTTCCAGACCCTGCTGGGGATCGAGACGCTCAGCCTGCGCATGCAGAAACATGTCGAGAACGCCGAGAAGATCGCCGCCTGGCTGGAGCAGGACGCCCGCGTCACCAAGGTGACCTATGCCGGCCTGCCCTCCTCGCCCTGGAACGAGCGCGCAAAGCGCCTGTATCCCAAGGGCGCCGGGGCGCTGTTCACCTTCTCGGTGCAGGGTGGCTATGACGCTTGCGTGAAGCTGGTCGACGCGGTCGAGATCTTCAGCCACGTCGCCAACCTGGGCGACACCCGGTCGCTGATCATCCATTCGGCCTCGACCACGCACCGCCAGTTGACGCCCGAGCAGCAGGAAGCGGCGGGCGCCGGGCCCGACGTGGTGCGCCTGTCGATCGGCATCGAGGACGCCGACGACCTGATCGCCGACCTGGACCAGGCGCTGGCCGCGGCGACCCGCGCCGCCGCCTGATCGCATCCCCGGCGCCCCTGTCGCAGGGGGCGCCGGAAACCCGCCGGTAGGCGGTATCGGGGCCGCACGGCTATGGCGCTTGGGTCCCGTGGCAGCTATGCTGCACACGACGCGGTCGGAAGCACCGCGCGCAAGGCGGGACGACCGGTTCGAACCCGCCGCGGGCAGACAGGACAGGACCGGGCCGATGACTTCACAGCCGAAAAAATCCGTGACGACCGGCAGCGGCGCTGCCCGCTCCACGCCTCCGGGATACGCGCTGGACCTGTCGCAGGACGGCGTCACGCTGTTTCGCCGCGACACGCTTGGCGGCTGGCACGCGCTGGAACACGCGGCGCTGCATATCGGCATGGTCGGCCAGTCGATGGCGCAGCTTCGCGCGCATGTCGGCGGCCCCCGCGCGTTGCTCGCCCCGGTCGAGGTCTGGCTGCCCGAGGAGCAGGTCCGCCCGGCCGACAGCGCCGACGCCCCCGAGGGCAGCCCGCTGGTGCCCGAGCAGGTCCGCCCTGCCGACGGGCCGCGCGCCGCGATCCCGCTGTCCGTCCTGACCGAGACGATTCGCTTCCTGTCCGACCATGGATTCGAGGCGCAGGTCTTCACCCTGCGTCGCCCGCCCGCCGGGCGGACGCAGGCGCCGATATTCGCTGCCCCGGCTTCGGCGGCGCCCGCGGCCGTTGCCGCCGCATCCCGATCGCCCCGGCTTGCCGCCGCTGCGGCACTGGTCGCCGTCACGCTGGGCGCGGGTGGGCTCTGGGCGCTGATGGGCGATGCCGAACGCACCCTGCCCCTGCCGCCGGTGACCTCGGTGCAGCAGCTTGTCCTGTCGGGCGAGGCCGCACCTGCGCTGGCGCAGCCGCTTGCCGCGCCAGTCGCACCGGACAGCCAGCCCGGCCCGGCGCCGGTGGTGGCCGCAGCCGGTGCAGACACCGCGCCCACCGCCCTGCCCGGCGCACCGCTGGCCGTGACCCTGACCACGGCAATCGCCGTTCCCGGCGCCCCCCGCGTGGGCGATGGACCCGAGGTCCCGCAAACGCAAGCCGCCCGCGCCATTCACGAACAACCCCTCGGGCCGGATGCACCCGATCCGGGCGGCACCGCCGAACTGGCCGCGCTGGGCGAGGTACGCCTGCTGGCCGATCCGCCCACCACCCGGATCCCACAGCCGGAACTGCCGGTGGACATCACCGATGCCCGCGCCACGCTTCCGGCCGAAACGCCGCCCCATGCCGCGCCGCGTAGCGCCGGGTCGAAGCTGGCGCGCGCCGACGCCACCGGCGACACGGCGCCTGCGCTGCCCGCATTGCGACTGACCATCAGCGCGCCGCGCTCGATCGCGCACAGTCTGGTGACAGCACTGGTTCCGCCCGCCGCGCCGGATACCGCCGACGCCCTTGTGCCGATGGCGCTGGCCGCCCCAGGTCTGCGGTCGATACCCAAGGCACTGCAATCGCGCGG
>JBFHFG010000599.1:0-2323 GCA_041583815.1 Halovulum sp. | reverse complement strand
GCCCAGAAGAATCCCGAGAATGATCGGAACCATGGGCACCTCCAGCTTGCGCAGGACCCAACCCACGAGGCCGAAGGCCACCATCAGCATTACGTCAAAGGTCGAGCCGGTAATTGCATAGATGCCGACAAAGGAAATCATTGCGACGACGGGCATGAGGATGCGGGTCGGCACCAGAAGAACGCGGGTGAACAGCCCCACAAGCGGAATGTTCATCAACAGCAGCATGACGTTGCCAATGAACAGCGCCGCGATCAGTCCCCAAACGACATCCGGGTTCTTCTGGAACAGCAGCGGCCCAGGCGTGATGTTGAGCTGAAGCAGCACCGCCAACAACACCGCCGTGGTACCCGATCCCGGCACACCGAGCGCCAGCATCGGCACCAGCGCCCCGCCAGAAGCTGCGTTGTTGCCCGCCTCGGGGGCGGCGACGCCGCGCGGATCGCCCTTGCCAAAGGTCTTGTTATCACGATCAACCGCAGACCGCTCTATGGAATAGGCAAGGAACGACCCAAGCGAGGCCCCTGCCCCCGGCAAGACGCCAGAGATGAAACCGATGATCGTGCCGCGGCCCATGGTCGGAATGCAGCGGCGCACCATCGGCCAGTCGGGAAGCAGGCGGCCGATATTCACCGCGCCAGATTTGCCGACCGCGCCACCGCGGTGATGTTCGAGAAAGATGAACACCTCGGACAGGGCAAACAGACCCACGATGGCAATCAGGAAATCAATGCCATCATACAGATGGATCTCGCCAAACGTGAACCGCTGCGATCCGGTTTGACTGTCCGACCCGATCATCGCGACACCAAGCCCGAGCGCTGCGGCAAAGGCGGATTTTGCCTGATTGGTCGAGGAAATCCCGCCAAGCGTCGCGAAGGCAACGGTGAACAACACGAAATACTCCGCCGGACCGAACAGCAGCGCGATTTTCACCAGCTGCGGTGCCAGCATCACCAGTCCCCAGGTGGCGAAGAACGCGCCGACGAACGAAGCGATACCCGACAAAGTCAGCGCCTGACCTGCTTTCCCCTGTTGCGCCATAGGGTAGCCGTCAAGACAGGTCATCATCGCAGGTTCATCACCTGGAATATTCAGCAGAATCGAACTGATCCGCCCCCCGTACATCGCCCCATAATAGACCGAGGTCAGCAGAATCAGCGAGGGCGTCGGCCCCAGCCCCAGCGAGAACGCGATGGGGATCAGGATCGCCACGCCATTGGCAGGGCCGAGGCCGGGCAGTGCACCCATCAGGGTGCCGAGGAAACAGCCCATCAGGGCCAGGAACAGGTTCTGCCACGTCAGCGCGATGGCGAACCCGTCCGCCAGGTTTGCAAGTGTCTCCATCAGAACCCCCAAGGTCCCTTGGCCAGCGCGAGGCCGAGCACGAGGTGAAAGATTACGTAGATACCGAGGGATGTGGCCACACCCGTCACCAGCGACCACAGTGGCGCAGTACCCAGCCGCCACGTCAGGTAGGCAGTGGCAAAGACCGTCGCGAGGACAAAGCCCACAACGGGCAACGCCCAGCCGTAGAGAAACATCACCGCACCGGCAAAGACGATTTCAGCAAGGTCGCGGAAGGCAGGCCAGATCGGTTCAGGATCGGGAAGCAGCAGGAAGATTGCGGAACAGATAACGATGACGCTGCCGACGATATAGGGGAACGCCCGCGGGCCCACGATATCGGTCATGAAACTGTCAGGGATGATCGATGCGGCCCACAGGTAAAAGACGCCAAGCGCCAGCCCGACCGCACCGAATACTCGGTCGCTCATTGGATTCTCCGGGAGTGGTGGGGACGGCATAGTCCGCCCCCGTCTGGCATTACTTGATGATGCCGATTTCCTTCGACAGCTTGCGCACGTCTTCGATGGTCTTGGTGGCGTAGGCGTCCATGTCCGCGCCGAAGTTGTTGAACGGCTCGATCGCGGCGGCCTTCAGGTCGGCCTTGAACTGTTCGGACTCGGTCATTTCCTGAATTGCGGACGACCAATAGGCTTTTGCCTCGTCCGAGGCCCCCGCCGGCATGTAGAGCCCGCGCCAGTTGGCGCCGACGACATCGTAGCCCTGTTCCTTGGCGGTCGGGATTTCCGGGAAGCTCTCCAGGCGCTCGGGCGCGAGGATCGCAACGACCCGAATGTCTCCGGACTCGAGGAAGCCCAGCATCTCGGAGAAATCTCCCGACAGTGCGTCGACGGAGCCCGACAGCAGGCCGGTCATCGCTTCGCCGCCACCAGAGAAGGCCACATACTTGACGTTGCGAACATCTTCGACACCCGCTGCCTGCGCCAGCAGCATCGGCTTGATGTGGTCATAGCTG
>JBFHFG010000598.1:0-2326 GCA_041583815.1 Halovulum sp. | reverse complement strand
CCACTGTTTCTCCATCTTGCGACCGATTACTAGCAATCGCATCGATTTCATCAAGTAGGAGTATACAGGGTGCCGCAGATCTCGCGCGAGCAAACAGCGATCGAACCGCCGCTTCGGATCATGTCGTCCTGGTGGAACGTCAGCGCGAGGCGCGGTTGCGCGCCGAGGGCTTCTATGACGACGAGGATGAGGCCGCCACCGACGAGGAAGCCGAACCCCGGCCCGGAGAATGACCGAAGACCTTCTGACCCGCATTGCCGAGGCGTTGGAGCGTATCAGCCCGCCGCCCCTGGCCGAACCCGACCTGAGCCTTGCCAGTGCCTTCGTCTGGCACACCGGCCCCGACCGCCTGGTGCCGGTGCCAAAGGTGAACCGCGTGCCGATCGAGATGCTGGTGGGCGTCGACCGCTCGCGCGATACGCTGCTCGAGAACACGCGCCAGTTCGCCAAGGGCTATCCGGCGAACAACGTGCTGCTGTGGGGTGCGCGGGGCATGGGCAAGTCCAGCTTGGTCAAGGCCGCCCACGCCGCCGTTCTGCGCGAGGTGCGGGGCCTGAAGCTGATCGAGATCCAGCGCGAGGACCTTCCGTCCATCGCCCGCCTGCTGGGCATCCTGCGCGGCGCGCCGGGGCGGTTCATCCTGTTCTGCGACGACCTCAGCTTCGACCACGACGACAGCCATTACAAATCGCTCAAGGCGATCCTGGATGGCGGCGTCGAAGGGCGGCCGGACAACGTGATCTTCTATGCCACCTCGAACCGCCGGCACCTGATGCCGCGCGACATGATCGAGAACGAGCGCGCCAGCGGCATCAACCCATCCGAGGCGACCGAGGAAAAGGTGTCGCTGTCGGACCGGTTCGGCCTGTGGCTCGGCTTCCACCCCTGCGACCAGGATGCCTACCTGGCGATGATCCGCGGCTATGTGGACGCGCTGGGGATCGACATCGACGACGCCACGCTGCGCGCCGAGGCGATCGAGTGGCAGCAGACCCGCGGCGGCCGCTCGGGCCGCGTCGCCTGGCAGTATGTCACCAATCTTGCCGGACGACGCGGGGTGCCGCTGGCACTGGACTAGGACTCAACGCGGTTTGTCGGCGGTGAAGCGCAGGCGGACATAGTCCGCCAGCCAGCCTTCGTGCGGGTCGCGCAGATCCGACAACAGGTGCACGGCCCGGTCCAGGACCTTTGCACAGGTCTCGGCGGGCACGCCCTGCAAGAACGGCCCCGAGAACGTCTGAAGCCAGCCTGCCATTCCGGTGGGCAGCGGCGTGGGCCGGGGGAACAGCCGTATCTCGACCACCGCAAGCCCGGCGCGTTCCAGCCGCTCGCGCTGCAATGCGGGCGAGGGGAAGTCCCAGGGGTTGCGCGCCCGCTCGGGCAGGCCCTCGGCCTCGAGCGCGGCCTTCATCGCCGTGACGATCGCCGCGACATTGCCGAAGCCGCCCTGTTCGGCCACCAGCCGACCGCCGGGGCGCAGGGCGCGCGCGATATTGGCATGCACGGTTTCGGGCGCGCGCATCCAATGCAGCGCTGCGTTCGAGAACACGGCGTCGAAGGCGGCATCGCCGAACGGGTTGTGCGCGTCCTGGCTCAGCACGTCGATGCCGCGCGCGCGGGTGGCTGCGGCCAGGTCGGGGTCCGGCTCCAGCCCGGTGACGGTTGCGCCGCTGTCGGCGATCCGTTGCGTCAGAACGCCATCGCCACAGCCCAGGTCCAGGATCCGTTCGCCCGGCTGCGGTGCAAGGTCCTCGACCAGGTCGGAGGCGAGCAGCGGGACGAATCCGGCGTTCGCGGCATAGCCTTGCGCGCTCCAGACCTGGCCGGCGGCGGGTGTGGCTGTATCTGACATATGAAATCCTTTGGAAAATGCCCGCGCAGATGACCAGCTTGCGCCGGGTCTGGCAAGGGTCGAGACGGGCAGATCACGGTAGGTTCACATCAAACGGGCGCCGCATCGGATGACGGGCGCCCGTAGGTGGCATACCGGCTTCGGTAAGGCGGCGTCAGAGCCCGAGGAACGGGCCGGGATCGACGCTGTCGGTGCCGCGCCGGACCTCGAAATGCAGGTTTGCGGGGTTGCCGTCTGCGACGACGCCGATCTGCTGGCCCCGGCTGACCTTGTCGCCCTTTTTCAGGCTGACGCCGGTGACGCGGCCATAGACCGTCATCATGTTGCCGTCGTGCCGGACCAGCACGATGGTCCCCAGCCCGCCCAGCGACTCGGAAATCAGCGCGATCTCGCCGTTGTTGGCGGCGCGCACGGGCGTCCCCGCCGCGGCGGCGAAGTCGATACCCTCGTTCCGCTTGGCACCGCCGTCGGGAT
>JBFHFG010000597.1:0-2328 GCA_041583815.1 Halovulum sp. | reverse complement strand
TTCGGCCGCTTGCCGAATGTTGGCCCGGGCGTCGACACCCGGGCCACGGCGAGGGGCATTATCGGTAGCCCGACGTTCCCCTACTGGTTGATGGTCGCGCCATCCTGGGGCCCCGAACCGGGGTTCAGCGGGGCGCGGTTGTCCTTGATGTAGCTGCCGCCATTGGCGGCGATCGCCGCCCGGACCTTGGCTTCATCCTTGCAGTAGTAGTGGAAACTGCCGTCGATGCTGCACAGCTTCTCGCCAGTGTCCGCGGATCCGGTAGCTGGCCGTTGCGTCGCGGTCATGGTGGGGGAACCGCTCGTCGCCGCTGCTGCCGCGCGGGCGTTGGCCGTCGACTGAGTGTAGGAGTTGCGGACCGCGGTGCTGTAGGTCGACGGCGGGCTGGAGTAGCGATTCAACGACGATGTCCCCGACGCGTACTGTCGGTTCAGGTTGGCGGCAGCGTTGCTGAAGGCGCGCGACCAGCTGTCCCAGTCCACCGAGCTTTTTCGGTTCGCGAGAAATTCGGCCATGCCGATCCAGTAGACCAACGACCCTATGTCCTGCTCGTACTCGTTCATCTCGGCGTCGAAAGACGCGGGCTGCGCAACGGTCAGACCTGCGGCCTGTGCCTGAGGCTTGAGGCGCTCGGCATCGGCCGCAAGGCGGTTCAACGTGGATGCCCGCGGAACGGCGCGCTTGTTGAATTCCTTCTCGCGGCATTCGGCGGTCTTGGTCAACATGGGCAATGCGCGTTTTGCCTCGGCCTTGATCTGGGGCGACCGCGTCCCCTGATTTCTCGGCTCCGAATTCCACTCTTTCCGCATTTGCCTCGTCGTGCCGCCACAGGGGGTGGTGACCTGCCGGGTGATCGTGTTGGCCACCTCGGCATTGTGGGCCGCGACCTGTTCTTCGAGTGTCATCGGTTTGGGGGCGGCCTGGCTGACGCTGTCGGTCATCGCGGTTTCGTCGCATGCGGCCAGAAGGATGCAGAACGGCAGGGCCTGTAGAATACGTGTCGGTTTCAAAGTCGGGTCTCCTTGGTCGGCGTGGTCTTCGGCCCCCCAAACCCGAGGCGGCATATAACCGATTGTTCTGTCAAGACTCCGTGCAGGATCGATACGGTTGTGCGCTGCACCGTGTTGCAGTCGTGCAGGCAGCCTCGCGCGCGTAGGGCGCGAACGAAAAAGGCCCCGGCGTGTCGCCGGGGCCTGTCGTTCTGTCAGTCTGTGCTGGCCTGTGTGGGCCGGTCCGTCAGAGCTGGCTTAAAGCCCTTCGTAGATCGGGAAGGCGTCGCAGAGCGTCTTGACCTTGGCCTTCACGCGCGCTTCCACCTCGGCGTTGCCCTCGGGGCCGTTGGCGGCCAGGCCGTCCACGACCTCGACGATCAGTTCACCGATCTGGCGGAACTCGTCGGTTCCGAAGCCGCGGGTGGTGCCCGCAGGCGTGCCGAGGCGGATGCCGCTGGTCACGGTGAACTTCTCGGTATCGAAGGGGATACCGTTCTTGTTGCAGGTGATGTGCGCGCGGCCCAGGGCCTTCTCGGTCTCGTTGCCCTTCACGCCTTTCGGGCGCAGGTCGACCAGCATCACGTGGGTGTCGGTGCCGCCGGTGGTGATCGCCAGCCCGCCGTCGATCAGCGTCTGGGCCAGCACCTGGGCATTCTTGACGACCTGCTTCTGGTACTCGGCGAACTCGGGGCGCAGTGCCTCGCCAAAGGCAGCGGCCTTGCCGGCGATGACGTGCATCAGCGGCCCGCCCTGAAGACCGGGGAACACGGCCGAGTTGATCTTCTTCGCGATCGTCTCGTCATTGGTCAGCACCAGACCACCGCGCGGACCGCGCAGGGTCTTGTGCGTGGTCGAAGTCAGGACGTGCACGTCCTCCATCTGGTTCGGATAGGCGCCACCGGCGATCAGGCCCGCGAAATGCGCCATGTCCGCCATCAGGTAGGCGCCGACCTTGTCGGCCACCGCGCGGAAACGTTTCATGTCGATGATCCGCGGGATCGCCGAGCCGCCGGCCAGGATCAGTTTCGGCTGATGCTCCTGCGCCAGCGCCTCGACCTGGTCGTAGTCGATGTCCAGCGTATCCTGCCGCACGCCGTAGTGGATCGCGTTGAACCACTTGCCGCTCATGTTCGGCGGCGCGCCGTGGGTCAGGTGCCCGCCGGACGCGAGGTCCATGGCGAGGTAGGTATCTCCGGGCTTCAGCAGCGCCAGAAACGCTGCCTGGTTGGCCTGCGAGCCGGAATTCGGCTGCACGTTCGCAAAGCGGCTGTCGAACAGCTTGCACGCCCGCTCGATCGCCAGGTTCTCGGCGATATCGACATACTCGCAGCCACCG
>JBFHFG010000596.1:0-2330 GCA_041583815.1 Halovulum sp. | reverse complement strand
TGCTGTCGAACGGAGTTGGGTGAAGTCTTTCGATCAGTTTCGGACGAACCTGACCTCGGCAGTCGCCGGTAACGGTCGGGCTTGGGTGCTGGTCAACCGGAATGGTGAGCGTCAGTGGGTGAACTTTGATCTCGCTGGTCGATCCCGGGACCGGGCAGTTGCGCGACGGTGCGGTGGAGCGGGTCGACGACCTGACCGTCCGCCTGAACCTTTCGGCCCCCGACGTCAGCCTTATCGCCGGGTTCGCAGACTATCCTGCGCTGATCGTGCATCGCGATTTCGACCCCGCAGACGGCGTCGGTCCGCAGACGCCGGGGACCGGTCCCTATGCCATAGAAAGTGTGACGCCGGGTGTGTCGGCCACGCTGACCCGGCGCGAGGGCTGGTGGGGCGGCACCGTGGCGCTGGACCGGATCCTCTATCTCGACCTCGGCACGGACCCGTCCGATTACGTTTCCGCTTTCGAGGATGGCACCATCGATCTGGTGCACGAATCCACCGGGTCCTATGTGGATCTGTTCGATTCAATGGGTCTGGATCGCAGCAGCGTTCTGTCCGGCGCCACGCTGATCGCTCGGGTCAACCGGCGCACGGGCCCCGACATCTATCGCGATGTGCGCGTCCGGCGCGCGCTGGCGCTGGCGGTGCACAACCCGACAGTCCTGGAACTGGGCTATGCCGATCTTGGCCTGCCTGCGGACAATCATCACGTCGGCCCGATGCACCCGGATCATGCCGATATCGGCCCACCCCAAACCGATCCCACGGCCGCGCTGGCGCTGATGCGCGAGGCCGGGGCACATGATTACGAGCACATGCTTCTGGTGGTGGACGACGACTGGACCCGGGCCAGCGCGGACGCCATCTCGGCACAGCTGCGCGACGCTGGCCTGCGGGTGAAACGCCAACTGACAAACGGCGACAGCTTCTGGCGGGACTGGGCCAGCCACCCGTTCAGCTGCACCCAATGGAACATGCGCCCGTTGGGCGTCCAGAACATGGCGCTGGGGTATGCCAGCAACAGTGCGTGGAACGAGACGGGCTTTTCCGATCAGTCGTTCGATGAAGCCCTGAGCGCCGCGCTGGCCGAGCCCGATCCAAGCGCCCGTGCGGCGCATATGGCCACCATGCAGCAGGCGCTGATCGACGACGGCACTATCATCCAGCCCTATTGGCGCGAGTTGTTCCTGCATCACCGCAAGGGCGTACTGGGCGTGACCCGGCACCCGATGAACGAGCATCACCACGATCTGTGGGCGATCGCCGGCTGAACGAAAAAAAGGCGCCCCGTGGGGCGCCCTTTCATTCGGGTCACAGATGGCTCAGCCGCGGGCGTCGCCCACCAGCCGCCACAGGACCGGGAACAGCATCGCGGCAAGCGCCAGCTTCAGCACATCGAATGCCAGGAAGTTGGTCATGCCCCAGGTCATCACCCACTCCATGCCCTTGTCGGCCAGAAACAGGTGCGCCATCCACGGCAGGCCGAAGGCGTAGACGATGACGTTGCCGATCAGCATGGCGGCAGCCATCTTCATGAACGTCCGGTCCCAGCCCTTGCGGGCAAGCCAGCCCATCACGCCGGCAGCGACGGCAAAGCCGACCAGGTAACCACCCGTCGGGCCGACCATGTAGGCCAAGCCGTTGGACGCGGCAGAGGAACTGGTGAACACGTCATAACCGAACGCGCCGATCAGCAGGTAGCCCAGCATCGTCGCAAGGCCCAGGCGCATGCCATAGGCGGCGCCCACCGACAGAACGACGAACGTCTGCATCGTGCCCGGCACCGGCCACATCGGAACGCGGATCTTCGCCGCGATCGTCATTGCCGCGATACCGGCAGCGACCAGAACCGCCCGTTTTACCCAAAGACCCGTGCCCTCGGCCGGGCCGAGATCGGCCAGCACCTTGTCGGTCGTCGCGAATGCCATGTTATGCCCTCGTCAGTTTACGGTTGCGGGGGATTTGGCACGAGCATTCGTTGCAGTGCAAGATGCAATCATTCGTCGCGCCGGTAGTCGGACCGCATGACATAGTCTTTTCGCGGCCCGCGCACGGTCCAGACCGCGTACCAAACGGGCCAGGCGGAAAAGTCGTAGTCCACCGCGTAAGTATCTGGTTCGCAATCATGTTTGGCGCTTGCGCGCTGCCCCGGCACGAATATGTGGAACGGTCGGCCATCCGCGAACAGCACGAGGATCCGCTCCTCGTCCTGTCGCCACAGGTAGCGGCGCGTCGCCGTCATCGGCGGTTGCCCCGGCCGGATCAGCGTGCCTTCCTCGTCGCAGGTCAGCCCATGCGCATCGCGGGTAAAGCGCACGGTCCCGGTCAGA
>JBFHFG010000595.1:0-2333 GCA_041583815.1 Halovulum sp. | reverse complement strand
CCTACTACCTTTGCGCCAACCGGGGCAAAAAATCTGTCGCCGTGGACATCGCCGCCCCCGAGGGACAGGCGATCATCCGCGAGATCGCCAGGACAGCCGACATCCTGATCGAGAATTTCAAGGTTGGCGGCCTCGCGAAGTACGGGCTCGACTACGACAGTCTCAAGGGTCTGAACCCCCGCCTGATCTACTGTTCGATCACAGGCTTCGGGCAGACCGGCCCGCTGAAGCACCGCGCGGGATACGACTTCCTGATCCAGGGCATGGGCGGAATCATGTCGCTGACCGGCAGCCCCGAGGGCGAACCGATGAAGGTCGGCGTCGGCATCGCCGACGTGATGTGCGGCATGTACGCGGCCACCGCGATTCTGTCTGCCGTTCACGCCCGTCATGCCTCGGGCAAGGGCCAGTACATCGATATCGCACTGCTCGACAGTCAGATGGCTTGGCTGATCAACCAGGGCTCGGCCTATCTGATGGATGGCAAGGTGCCGCCCCGGCGTGGCAATGAACACCCGACCATCGTGCCCTACGGCACGTTCCCCGGCGCCGACAAGCCGTTCATCCTGGCCATCGGCAACGACGGCCAGTTCGCCCGGTTCTGCGTAATCGCCGGCCGCCCGGACCTGGTCGAGGATCCGCGCTTTGCCCGCAATGTCGACCGGGTCCGCAACCGCGAGGTGCTGATCCCGATCCTGAACGGGATCACCGCCACGCGCCCCGCTGCCGACTGGATCGCCGCGCTCGACGACCAGGCGGTGCCCTGCGGGCCGATCAACGATCTGGCCGAGGCGTTCGATCAGCCGCAGGCGCAGGCACGGCAGATGAAGATCACCCTGCCGCACCCGGTCTCGGGCCACGTCGACCTGATCGGCAACCCGATCCGGATGAGCGAGACTCCCGTGGACTATGGCAACGCCCCACCCACGCTGGGGCAGCACACGACCGAGGTGCTGGCCGACCTGCTGGGCGCGGACGAAACACAACTCTCCGACTGGGCCGCCTCGGGCGTGATCGGCATGATTGACAAGGACGACGCATGACCCAGACCACCGGTGCCGACATCATCGCCCGCGCGCTTGCCGCCGCCGGCGCGTCCCGCGCGTTCGGGGTTCCGGGCGGCGAGGTCCTTGCCGTGATGGAGGCGCTGGACCGTGCCGGGATCGGCTTCACCCTGACCAAGCACGAGAACGCCGCCGGGTTCATGGCCGAGGGCCACTGGCACGCGACCGGCGACCTGCCGGTGCTGGTCGCCACCATCGGCCCCGGCGTCGCCAACGCTGTCAACGTGATCGCCAACGCCCACCAGGACCGGGTGCCGATGATCTTTCTGACCGGCTGCGTCGATACCGACGTGGCGGAAACCTATACCCATCAGGTCTTCGATCACCAGGCGCTGCTGCGCCCGGTGGTCAAGGCCAGTTTCCGCGCATCGAAAGGCGCGCTGGGCGCGATGATGGCCAAGGCGGTGGCGCTCGCCACCACGGGCCAGCCCGGCCCGGTGCATATCGACGTGCCCATCGGCGTGGCCGAGGGAGCGGTCGACGAGCCTGACGCGCCCGCCGCACCCATGATTGCTGCGGTCACGCCAGCGGGCGACACGCTGCATGCCGCGCGTGCCGCACTGGCGGCGGCGAAACGGCCCATCGCCATTGCAGGTGTCGATGCGGTGAACGAGGGCGCGGCCGAGGCCATCGCCGCCTTCTGCCGCACCCGCGCCGTGCCGCTGATCACCAGCTACAAGGGCAAGGGGTTGATGGACGAGGCCGACCCGCTGGCGCTCGGCGGCGCCGGTCTTTCGCCCAAGGCCGACGCAATCCTGCTGCCGTTGCTGGCGCAATCCGACTGCATCCTGCTCCTGGGCTATGACCCGATCGAGATGCGGGCGAACTGGCGCAACCCTTGGCCCTCGGACGCCACCGTGATCGAGATCGCGAACGCCCCCCGCGCCCACGGCATGCACACGGTCAGCCACCTGCTGACCGGCACGCTGTCCGATACCCTGCCCCTGCTGGCCCCGGCGACAACCAACGCGCCGAACTGGGCGGCGGACGCGCGCCGCGCGCTGGCCGAAAGCTTCGCGCCCGGCGATTGGGGGCCGGCGGCGATCTTCGACACGCTGCGCGACATCGCCCCCGAGGACACGGTCATCACCGCCGACAGCGGCGCGCACCGGATCCTGCTGAGCCAGATCTGGCACTGCAACGTGCCGCGCTCGATGCTGCAATCGACGGCCCTATGTACGATGGCATGCTCGGTCCCGCTGGCAGCGGGCTACAAGCTGGGCGCGCCAGACAGGCCGGTGCTCGCCTTCGTCGGTGATGCCGGGCTGG
>JBFHFG010000594.1:0-2339 GCA_041583815.1 Halovulum sp. | reverse complement strand
TCATCGAGAAGATGCCGCCGATGGTCGAGGCCACGGTGACCCATCCCAGCGCCTCGGCCGCCTGGCCCTTCTGCGCCATCGGATAGCCGTCGAGCGTCGTTGCGGCCGACTGCGGTGTGCCCGGCACGTTGATAAGGATCGCCGGGACCGAGCCGCCGTAGACCGAACTGACATAGACCGCCAGCAACATGCCGATGGCCTGCGGCGCGCTCAGCACGAAGGTAAACGGCAGGATCATCGCCAGTGCGGTGACGGTCCCGAGGCCCGGCAACGCGCCGACGATCATGCCCAGGAAGGTTGCCAGCACCATGATGGCCAGCGTCAGCGGATCGGCCAGCAGGCCGACCGCGCCGGAAAGATGTTCAAGACCCATGGTTCAGAACCCCAGACCCGGCACCTTGGGCAGCGGCAATCCCGCAAGCCCGGTGAGCAGGCCGTAAAGCAGCACGGTGATGACCAGTGCCACGACGATGTTGAGCAGCACGCGGCGAAAGCCCAGCAACGCGCAGACTGCCGCCACTGCGACCGGTGATACCACGAGGAAACCCAACGGTTTCATGAGCGTGGCAGCCATCGCCACGACCGCCAGAACCGCTACAAGGTGGACCCAGCGTTGCGGCGGAACAGGCTCGCCACCACGCAGGATCCCCGCGGCCAGCACGGCGAGGGACAGCGTGATCATCACATAGAGGAACAGCTGCGGAACAAGAAAGGGGGGCGCGTCCCCCGGCAGGACAAACACGGATGCGTTCTGCCGGTGACTGACGATCAGCAGGAACACGCCCCCAAGCGCGGAAACCGCACCGAGCAGCGTGTCCGTATTCAGGATACGTTTCATCGATACAGCTCCGCCGGAGAGGTTACTGCGGAAGCTTTACGCCGATGATCGACAGCATTTCGCGGTTGCGATCGTATTCTTCCTCGAAGAACGGTGTGAACTCTTCCCGACCCATGAACCGGGTGATGTAGTTCGCGCCCTGCATCCCCTTCTGGAACTCGGGGTCCTCGAAGGCCTGAGCACATGCGTCGGACAGGGTGTCGAGAACGTCTTCCGGTGTGCCCGCGGGGGCGAACAGGCCCAGCCAGATGGTGATCTGGATGTCCTTGCCGAGTTCCTTGAATGTCGGTGCATGTTCAAGCCCCGGCACCCGTTCGCCCGCAGCGACCGCCAGGGTGCGAAGCCCGTGCACGGATTCCATGGCCGAGGAATCCGATGCCAGCGTGGCTTCGCCACCCATGATCGACTTGGCCGCATTCGCGCCGCCACCGGCAGGCAGGTAGATGAATTTCACGCCATAGGCCTCGGCGACAGCCGCCTGGGTGATGTGCGGGATCGAGCCCGGCGCACCGCCGACGGCGACGATCTTCTCGCCCGCCTTCGCCGCGGCGATCAGGTCGTCCATGGTCTGGTAGGGGCTATCGGGGGCGACGGTGATGGATGTCGGGTTGTCGGCCACCATGCAGATCGGCTCGAAGCTGGTCTTGTCATAGGGCAAGGGGCGCAGGTGCGGCTGCACGGTCAGCGGCGCGACGGGGCTGTAGCCGATGGTATAGCCGTCGGCGTCTTCTTGCGCCAACTGCGCCATGGCGACGGTACCGCCCGCGCCCGCCACGTTCAGCGGAACCAGGTCGGCATCCATCGCCTTGCGCATGGCATTGATCAGGATCCGGCCCGAGGTGTCGGCGTTGCTGCCCGGACCATAGGGGATCAGGATCTCGACCGGTTTCTCCGGATAATCCGCAAGGGCCGCCGTACCGGTCAGCAGGCTCGCCGCCATCAGGGCGGTAGTGATCGTCGTTTTCAAGGGTCTTTCCTCCCGAAAAGGAGGGGGCGTTGATGCCCCCTGTTTCTAACTCAGTTGTTTGCCGATTCGCCGGCGTCGCGTTCCTTGGTCCATTCGATCTGGGGAATCTCGACTTTGGGCGACGGCGGCCAGCCATCCCCGCGCTGCGAGTTCAGACTGCGGTGCGGTGCCCAGCTATAGGGACGGTCAGGCTTACCGACCAGTTTTCCGTCCTCGATCCAGTCGAGGTCGACGCCGTACATCTCGGCCATCAACTGCTGCTGAAGCGCGGCCAGGGTCTCGGCATGAGCCGGATCGCCCGCAAGGTCGTGCATCTCATGCGGGTCCTCGACCAGGTCGAACAACTGGCTGTGGTTGCCCACCGGGTAGTAGATCAGCTTGTGCCGGTCGGTGCGGATCATCCGGCTGGAATGATCGTCCTCGCCGCATTCGCCATAGAGGTACTCGCGGGTCTCGGTCCCGACCATCGAGATCCCGTCCACCGTTTCGGGCGCGTCGATCCCGCACAGGTCCAGCAGCGTCGGCATCACATCG
>JBFHFG010000593.1:0-2344 GCA_041583815.1 Halovulum sp. | reverse complement strand
CCGACCCAGTGCGAGGCGCTGACTCAGGTCTGCGCGCATGTCATGGGCAACGATGCCGCCGTCGGCTTTGCCGGCAGCCAGGGGCATTTCGAGCTGAACGTCTACAAGCCGATGATGGCCTACAACGTGCTGCAGTCGATGCAGCTGCTGGGCGATGCTTCGGTCGCGTTCACCGACAACTGCGTGTCGGGGATCGAGGCGGACGAGGGCCGGATCAGCCAGTTGATGTGGGAAAGCCTGATGCTGGTGACGGCACTGGCGCCCGAGATCGGCTATGACAACGCCACAACCGTCGCCAAGACCGCGCACAAGAACCGCACGACGCTGAAGGAAGAGGCGATCAAGCTGGGCTTCGTGGACGAGGCGACCTTCGATCGGGTGGTGCGCCCCGAGCAGATGATCGGTCCCAAGGACTGAACCGGGCAGGGCGGCCTTTCGAGGCCGCCCGCCTGACGCGCCATTGCCGGCCCCGGGAGCGCGGAGGCACGGCATCAGGTCCGCGAGACGGCGATCTCCGAAGTCGTCGAGGGTGGGTGTTCGGGCGCCTCAGCCTCGAAACTGGCAAGGCGCGCGGGCGTATTGATGGTACGCCTTGCATAGCCTCCCCCACAAGGACGCGGTGCATATCGCGCAAAATGCCGGGCCGCGCGGCCCGGGCCGGACCCCGCCAACGAGTGTTGCACGCAGGCAACCGGCGCGCCTGTGCTGTGGTTGCCCCAGCGGCAGGGTTCATCGGGCAGGCAGGCTGGTGTAGTGTCGGGGCTCATGCAATCACAACGGATACCGACGTGCGCCAGATCATTCGTACCATCCCGGTCCTTCTGACCGTCGCTGCCTGCGCCACGCCACCGGTCATGCAGACCCCCTCGCAAGAGCCGGTGGCGATGACACCGTTCACCCACAAGGCCAACACGCCGCTGGTGACCCGGGCCTATGACATCAACGAATGCGAGCTGAGCGGGCGCGGCCTGCCGCCGGATGCGACGCAGGCGCAGATTGCCGCGGCGAGCGCTTCGTCCGATCCGGCTCAGGTCGAGGCCTTCGTGACCCGCTGCCTGTCCAACAAGGGCTATACCGTGACCGAACTGCCGGTCTGCCGCCCGTCGGACTACGAGCGGGGCACCCTGGTCGTGCGGCCGAACGTGCAGCCGCCGCTGTCCAGCATCATCTGCCTCGACCCATCGCAGGGTGGTATGCTGACGACCCAGCCGGGCACGCAGGCCTGATGCTGCCGGTGCGCGGGACAGGTTCCATGCGCACCCTGCTTCCCGTGGCGCTGGCGCTGGCCGCCTGCGCCGCGGAACCGACGGTTGATCTGGATGTCGACTATGCCCAGGTCATCTGGAAGACCTCGACACCCGTCGCGACGCGGGCCTCGGACCTGCGCCAATGCGAACTCTCCGCGATCGGCGCGACCGAGGACATGCCCCAGCACCAGATCACGGCGGCCGCGCAGGTCGCGAATCCCGGCGAACGGCGCGCGCGCCTGGAAACCTGCCTGCGCGCCCGCGGCTACCAGATCGCCGACTTCCGCGTCTGCACCCCGGAGGACCGGGCCGCAGGCACGCTACGTCCGATCCTGTCCGTGGACGCGTTGCCACCGGCGGACCGGGTGCGCTGCTATGCGCCCGAGGTTGACGGTTTCATCCCGCTATAGGCTTGGATTGCCGGGCGACCTGCTTATCTCAGACAAGGCATCGAGCACGGAGCGTATATGAAACAGGCAGCAGTCATCCTCGGGATCATCGGGGGTATACTGGGATTGATCGTCGGGATCTCGGTCGCGGGGTGGATCGCGTTCACCGGGTGGGCCGAGTCGGAAGGCGCGGATTTCGCATTGCGCCCGGAAAATGCCGACATCCTGCGGGCAACGGGGGTGATCGCACCCCTGCTGGCAATCTCGGGCGGGGCGATGGCGGTGCTGCGCCCCTTCATGGCGGCGGTTCTGCTGATCGTATCTGCCGCGGCGATGTACTGGGCCTTCGGCGCAGGCTTCTTCACCCTGTTTCCCATAGCCATGTGCGGCCTTGCGGGACTGTTCGCACTGGGCGGTGCGGGCACCCGCGAACCCGGCATGCTTCCTAAAGATCGTTGAATATCAAAGGGATGCATGTTTCTGCCCAAAAAAATGACAGAAAAGCGAATTTTGGTCTTGCGAGTCGGTCGGGGTATCCGTAGATAACCGTTCACCGGCGGCGCTGAGGTGCTCGGAAGGGAACTGAGGCGGTCGGGTAGAAAAGATCAGAGGTATGTATCGGGCAGGTCGCCTTCGGGTGGCGGGTTCGTTTTTGTCTCTGCGGCTCTTTGAAAATCTGGTTTAGACGAAGAGATATGCGGGGTGTTT
>JBFHFG010000592.1:0-2352 GCA_041583815.1 Halovulum sp. | reverse complement strand
GTTCTCGCGTGACCGGGCCCGGTTTGCAGACGCACGCAAGCGGATGAACGAAAGCCCGTTGGGCGCCGCGGCGCTGGCCGGAACCTCGTTCCCGATCGACCGGCAGATGACAGCCGAGGCGTTGGGCTTCGACCGGCCGATGGCGAACTCGCTCGATGCCGTGTCGGATCGCGACTTCGCGCTGGAATTCCTGGCCGCCGCATCGATCTGCGCGATGCACCTGTCCCGCATGGCCGAGGAGTTGGTCATCTGGTCCTCCGCGCAGTTCCGCTTCGTGGCGCTTTCTGACCGGTTCTCGACCGGTTCGTCGATCATGCCGCAGAAGAAGAACCCCGACGCGGCTGAACTGATCCGCGCCAAGATCGGTCGGATCTTCGGTGCGAATGTCACCCTGATGACTGTCATGAAGGGGCTTCCGCTGGCCTATTCCAAGGACATGCAGGAAGACAAGGAGCCGGTCTTCGACGCCGCCGACAACCTGATGCTGGCGCTGGCCGCGATGACCGGGATGGTCGGCGACATGACCGCCAATCGCGAGTCGCTGGCTGCCGCTGCCGGCTCGGGTTTCTCGACCGCAACCGACCTGGCAGACTGGCTGGTGCGGGCGCTGGACATGCCGTTCCGGCAGGCGCACCATGTCACCGGCTCGCTCGTCAAAGCCGCCGAGGACAAGGGCTGCGACCTGGACGGGCTGACCCTGGCCGAGATGCAGGCCGTACACGACGGTATCACCGATGAGGTGTTCGGCGTGCTAGGCGTGGACAATTCGGTGGCCAGCCGCACCAGTTATGGCGGCACCGCCCCGGCGAACGTGCGCGCGCAGGTCGCCGCCTGGAAGGAGAGACTGGGATGACTCGCCTGTTCCTTGCCGCCGCGCTGCTGCTGTCGGCCTGCGGCATCAAGGGTGATCCGGCGCCGGTTTCGGGTGGTACGTCTGTCGCCGCGACCGAGCCGCGCTTCGACGTGGCGATATCGGGCACGGCTTCCTTGGGTGTGACCTACGAATCGCAAGACTGACCGGGCGGCGGGGTAACCCGACACGCAACCGGCTTGACCCGAAACAATCCCGGCGAAAGCGTGATTTCCGCGTGCGTTGTCGGGCTTGGTATCCTTTCTGGCACCCGCCATCGGAAGGACCGACCATGCAGATCCGCAAGGAAGTCGCCCCGACGCTGATTCTCGGAACCGTGCTAATCCTTTCGGTGATTGCCGGAATGGTCGTCACCTGCCTGCGGATCGGCGACAATCGGTTCCACCTGACGACGGTGGCGATCCTGACAACGTCGGGGCCGCTTGTCGCGCGCATTTTCGAAGGGTTGGTCCGCCGCAGGCAGATCGTTCGCGATTTCGACCGCACCGGCCTTGCCGCCGAGGATGAGGTGCTGATTTCTCGCACCCTGCCGTTGGTGATGCCGGTCGTTGGTGCGCTGTTCGCCTATTCGGTGATGCTGTAGGCACAGGCCGTCAGGGTTGACCGCGGGACAGGGCCAAGCTACGCCCCGCTGACCCCCGGAACCCGCAGGCTTTGCCCATGTCCGCCCTTCGCCTGACCTATCTGGCCCTGACGATCTTCGGCGCGCTGGTGCCGATGTACTATTTCGTGGCCTGGTTCAACGCGAACGGCTGGTCGCTGACTGCGATGCTCGAGGCGTGGCACGTCAATGACGCCACGTCGGGCCTGGTATGGGACCTGACCATCGCCGCCGCGGCGCTGACCGTATTTATCATCGCCGAGGCGATCGTCCGCCGTGACTGGCTGCCGCTTGTTGCCATCCCCGCAACCTTCTGCATCGGCGTTTCGTGCGGCCTGCCACTTTACCTTTTCCTGCGCTCGCGCCCCCTGGACTGACCTCATGGACCATTTTCTCTATCGCGACGGCCGACTGATGGCCGAGGATGTGCCGCTGGCCGAGATCGCCGCGCAGGTGGGCACGCCGTTCTACGTCTATTCGACCGCCACGCTGGAACGGCACTACCGCGTGTTCCAGGAAGCGCTCGACGGGCTCGATCACCTGATCTGCTTCGCGATGAAAGCGAATTCCAACCAGGCGGTGCTGCGCACGCTGGCGCGGTTGGGCGCGGGAATGGACGTGGTGTCGGGCGGTGAGTACGCACGCGCCAGGGCCGCGGGTGTACCCGGAGAGCGGATCGTGTTCTCGGGCGTCGGCAAGACCGAGGACGAGATGCGGACCGCACTGACGGGCGGGATCCGGCAGTTCAACGTGGAAAGCGAGCCCGAACTGGAACTGCTCAGTGAGGTGGCGACTGCGCTGGGCACCTCGGCTCCGATCGCGATCCGGGTAAATCCGGACGTGGATGCGAAGACCCATGCCAAGATCGCCACTGGCAAAT
>JBFHFG010000591.1:0-2354 GCA_041583815.1 Halovulum sp. | reverse complement strand
GGGTTGGCGATGCCCTGGCCCGCGATATCCGGGGCCGAGCCGTGGCAGGGCTGGAACACCGCGTGATCGTCGCCGACGTCCGCCGAGGGGGCAAGGCCCAGCCCGCCCATCAGCCCGGCGCCGAGGTCCGACAGGATGTCGCCGAACATGTTCTCGGTCACCATGACGTCGAATTCCCACGGCTTCTGCACCATCCACAGCGCCATCGCATCGACATAGGCGTGATCGGCGGTCAGGTCCGGGTATTTCGCTGCCTGTTCGTCGAAGATCTTGCGGAAATAGGCGAAGGCGCGGAACACGTTGGCCTTGTCCACGCAGGTCACGCGGCCCTTGCCCCGGCCCGCGTCACGGCGCTGGCGGGCATGTTCGAAGGCGAAGCGGAACAGTTTTTCCGAGGTCTTGCGCGTGATGCGCAGCGTCTCGCGCGCGTCGTCGTCTGTCACCTCGCCCTTGTTCATCGACCAGAACAGGCCCTCGGTGCTTTCGCGGATCAGCATGAAGTCGATCTCGCGCCCCTCGGGGATCTTCAGCGGGCTGTCCTGGCCGGGGGCGACGCGGACGGGGCGCAGTCCGGCATAGAGGTCCAGCGCGAAGCGCAGCTCGATCTGCGGCGAAATCTCGGTCCCGTCGGGGTAGCGGACGCTGGGAAGGCCCATCGCCGACAGCAGGATGGCATCGGCCGAACGTGCCCTGCGCAGCGCGTCCTCGGGCAGCGACTCGCCGGTTCGGGCGTAATGCGCGGCGCCGGCCGGAAGTGTCTCGAAATCAAGGGCATACGCGTCGCTGCGTTGCGAGATCGCCTGCAGGATGCCCACCGTCGGTTCCATAATCTCCGGGCCGATCCCGTCGCCCTCGAATACCGCGATGTTGAACGTCTTGACCATGCTGCATCCCGTTTGTGTCGTTGACAGGTTATCCCTTAACGTATACGCAAACAAATGCAACATCAAATTGATTTGTGCGGGAGTAACCCGCCAACGGGAGGAGAGTACCATGACTGACCGAAGAACGCTCATTGGTGCTGCGGCGGCAGCCGCGATGCTGGCGGCGCTGGGCACCGGCGCGGTCGCGCAGGACGTGCTGCGCTTCAGCCATACCGACAACCCCGGCGGCTCGCGCCAGGCCGCGGCCGAGGTCTTTGCCGCGAAAGTGGCCGAGTACACCGAGGGCCGCTACGAAGTGCGGATCTTTCCCGCCGGGCAGCTGGCAAACGACCCCAAGGCGATCGAGCAATTGCAGCTTGGCGGCATCGACTTCACCGTTTCGGCGACCGGCAGCTATGCCTCGCACCTGCCCAGCTTGAACCTGACCGCCATGCCGTTCCTGGTCGACAGCTACGAGCAGGGCTGGGAGCTTTACGACAACTCGGATTGGTTGCAGGGCGAGTTCGAGAAGCTGCCCGAAAAGGGCTTCCGCGTGCTGGCGACGTGGGAGGCGGGTTTCCGCAGTTTCACCACGAAGGAACCGCTCAACAGCCCGACCGACGCGGAAAGCATGAAGATGCGGGTGTTCCCGAACGACATGATCCGCTGGACCATGGAAGAGATCGGCTTCCAGACCGTCGTGATGCCGATCACCGAGGTGTACCTGGCGATCCAGCAGGGCACCGTGGACGGGCAGGAAAACCCGGTCGACACGATCAAGTCGCTGCGGTTCTACGAGGTCGCGCCGAACATCACCCTGACCCGGCATGTCTACAGCCCGCTGCCGCTGACCATCGCCGAAGCGACGTGGGAGAAGTTCTCGGACGCCGACAAGCAGGCAGTGACCCGCGCCGCGCAAGAGGCCGCCGCCTTCAGTCGTGACCTGGTGAAAAGCTCGGTCGACAGCCAGCTGCAGGAGATGCAGGACGCTGGCGCGACCGTGACCACGCCCGAGATCGGCCCGTTCCGCGAGGCCGTCGCCCCGGTCTATGACAAGGCGCGCGAGGTCTATGGCGCCGAGGCCGTGGATAAGATCCTGGCCGACGCCAAGGCGATCCGCGAGGCGATGCCGACGTCGAACTGACCCGAGGCATGACACCACCGCCGGGACCTTTCCCCGGCGGTGGAGGTTTGGAGGCTTCATCTTGGATTACAGGCAATTCTACCCGGCTGCCCTGCGTTGGCTGAGCGCACTGATCGACCTGTGCCTCGTGCTGGGCGGGCTGTCGATCGTCACGCTTGTCTTCGTCAACGCGGCCCTGCGCGGCGCGGCAGGTTTCGACCTGGCCTGGTCGCTGGAAGTCACCGCCTTCCTGCTGCTCTGGACCACCTTCCTTGGCTGTGCGGCGGCAATGGCCCGAGGCGCGCATATGCGCGTCACCGAGATCGTCGAGAACTTGATCCCGCACGCGGGTCAGCGTGTGCTGGCCG
>JBFHFG010000590.1:0-2356 GCA_041583815.1 Halovulum sp. | reverse complement strand
TCGCCGGCCTATTTCTATAACGAGAAAATCCTCTGCGGACTGGGCAAGGGCATCCAGGACAGCGGCCGGCTGAATCCCGAGGGCCGGGTGCGCGCGATGAACGCCCTGCGTCGGTTCGCGGCCCTGGCCGAGGCGATGGACGTGTCGGTGCTGACCGGCGTCGCTACCGCCGCGGTCCGCGATGCCGAGGACGGGGCCGAGTTCTGCCGCGACGTCCACGCGATGACCGGGCTGGCGCTTCAGGTCGCCACCGGCCCCGAAGAGGCGTTGCTGTCTGCAAAGGGCGTGCTGCTGGGCTGGCCGCAGGCGTCGGGCGTGGTCTGTGACATCGGCGGCGCGTCGATGGAACTGGCGCGGGTGGACAAGGGCACGGTGGGCGACTGTGCGACCTCGCCCCTCGGCCCGCTGCGGTTGTCGAACCTTGGCAGCGAAAAGGCGATCGACAAGGCCATCAACAAGGAACTGAAGACCCTGATCGGGGCCGTCGATGCCTCGGGCGCAGAACGGATCTTCCTGGTCGGCGGATCGTGGCGGGCCATCGCGCGGCTGGACATGGAGCGGCGGAACTATCCGCTGCACGTGCTGCACGAATACACGATGAGCCCGGAAAACGTGATCGAGACCTGCGACTGGTTGGTGGATCAGACCGTCGACACGCTGAAAGGCATGACCGATACCTCGTCCGCGCGGCTTGAACTGGTGCCGCTGGCGGCCCGCGTGCTGCGTGAACTGGTTGCCACCGCCGCGCCGAAGGCCATCGCCGTTTCGTCCTACGGGCTGCGCGAAGGGCTGCTGTACGAGCGGATGCCGCCCAGCCTGCGCGCCCGCGATCCGCTGCTGGAAGCGGCGCGGCACATGGAAATGAGCCACGCGCGCTTTCCCGGTTTCGGCGCGTCGCTGCACGCCTGGCTGCGGCCGCTGTTTCCCGATGCCGACCGCGAGACGCTGCGCCTGATTCGGGCGGCCTGCTACCTGCACGACATCACCTGGCGGGCGCATCCCGACTATCGTGCCGATGTCTGCTTCGAGACCGTGACCCGCGCGAACCTGTCGGGCGTCGATCACGAGGGACGGGTGTTCCTGGGGATCGCGATCCTGAATCGCTACAAGGGGTCGCCCAAGCACGGGCTGCTGCCGGTGCTGTCCGAACTGCTGACCCCCGAGCGGCAGGCGCAGGCGGCGGAACTGGGCAAGGCGATCCGGTTGGGGGCGATGCTGTCCGGCTCGGCCCCCGGGTCGCTGGAAAACACCATGCTGTCGGTCGACGACGAGGCGGTGACGCTGACCCTGCGCGGCCCTGCGCGGGCGCTGGCGGGCGAGGCGGTTGACCGCCGCCTGCGCGCCCTGGCCGGGCGTCGGAACCTGGCCAGCAACGTGGTCCTGGAAGAGGGCTGAGCGCCCAACACCGCACCCTCGGTGTCACCGTGAAATCCGGGGATTTCATAGTGAAAACCCCCTTAAGCCATTGATGCGAAAGGGGAACTGTTCCTTAAAACTGTGTAAACGGCCTTGCTCGCGGGATCTGACGCCTGCGGTTATGCCTTTTCGGGGCACCGACGGGCCAAGGATTCCGGCAGGGAATCGGGGAGCTGAGTGCCATCCGTGACGGGGCGGGCGAGGTGCATCCGAATGCACCGCCGCACCCGACAGAATTCGCGACACCCGAAGAAAGCCGGAAGATAGACCACCCAAGCCAAAAGCCGGGCCCCAAAAGAAAAACCGGCCCGCTGTGCGCAGGCCGGTGTATCGTCTCCCCAGACTTGGGCGGTGGCCCTTTTTTCACCCTGAAACCCTGCCACGTGATCGGGATTCGCCCCGCCCGCGGCATTTGGTCATCGGGTAAACATGAGTAAGCATTTTCCGAACGCTTTGGCAAACCCGAAATTTCCTTACGCGACACGCTGCATTGCACAAGGGTCGGGCTTGGCCTAATTGGGCAGTCGTGTTTGCAAGCCTTGGGAGTCCGCATGCGCCTGTCCCGTTATTTCCTGCCCATCCTGAAAGAGACGCCGTCCGAGGCGCAGATCGTCTCGCACCGGCTGATGCTGCGTGCCGGGATGATCCGGCAGTCCAGCGCCGGGATCTATTCCTGGCTGCCGATGGGCTTCAAGGTGCTGCGCCGGCTGGAGCAGATCGTCCACGAGGAACAGCAGCGCGCGGGTCATATCCCGATGCTGATGCCGACGCTGCAATCGGCCGACCTGTGGCAGGAAAGCGGTCGTTACGACGCCTACGGCCCCGAGATGCTGCGCATCCGGGACCGGCACGACCGGGACATGCTCTACGGCCCGACCAATGAAGAGCTGATCACCGATGTCTTCCGCTCCTATGTGAAGAGCTACAAGCAGCTGCCGCT
>JBFHFG010000589.1:0-2378 GCA_041583815.1 Halovulum sp. | reverse complement strand
GGCGACGGCAAGGACAAGCTGAACGGCGGTGGCGGCAAGGACAAGCTGAACGGTGGCGCAGACAATGACGTGCTGAACGGCAATGACGGCAACGACATGCTGGACGCCGGCAACGGCAACGACAAGCTGTTCGGCGGCACCGGCAACGACGACCTGATCGGCGGCACCGGTGACGACATCATGAATGGCGGCGGCGGCGCGGACGTGTTCCACTTCGAGAACGGCGACGGCGCAGACCAGATCGACGGCTTTGCCGACGGCACCGATCTGATCGACCTGTCAGGTCATTCCAGTGTCAGCGGTTTCGGCGACCTGAACACGCTGCAACTGGGCTCGGACACGCTGGTGCTGATCGACGGCGATGACTCGATCCTGCTGACCAACTTCGACAAAGGTGATCTGGGCGCCGCCGATTTCAACTTCTGACGGCTGCGGACGGCAGATTTCCTCTTGTGCAAATCGGGACGATAGGCGATAGCCTGTCGTCCCAACCGCACGCCCGAGTGGTGGAATTGGTAGACACAGGGGATTCAAAATCCCCCGCTGTAACAGGCTTGCCGGTTCGAGTCCGGCCTCGGGTACCAACGCCCCGTGGGGTTTGCGTCCGGCGGGTGGAGTGGCAGCTCAGTCCCGATCTTGCTTCCTTTTTCGATCATGTGTCCGCTTTCGATGTCGCGAGTTCTTGTGACGGCGGTGGCCGTTCCCTCCGCGTGGATCTGCAAGGGATCCATGGGCCGTTGGCCTGTCTGAGCTTAACCTGTGGCGTCGGGGCAGCCTGTTCGGCATTGGAGCGATGTCACTGTTGTCGCTGGTGCCGCTGTTCGTCATCCTCTTCCTGTTCCAGCGCCGCCTGATCGACGGCATCGCGACCACTGGCCTCAAGGGCTGAGCACTTCCGAGGATATCCATGCAAAAGCCGAAGATTACCGTTTTCACCAAGCCCTGGACCGAAGATCTTGGGGCCATGGCCGACAAGCTTGCCGCCCTTGGCGTGGACGGTGTCGAACTGGCAGTCCGTCCCGGCTACCAGGTGGAGCCCGAGACCGTTGCCCGCGACCTGCCACGGGCCGTGGCCCGGCTGGCGGAGTCGGGTCTTGCGGTGCCGAGCATCGCCAGCGGCTATGACGAGGCGACCATCGCCGCCTGTGGTGAGGCGGGCGTCGGCATCATCCGCATCTGTGCCGGCATCGACATGACCAAAGGCTACCTGGCGTCGGTCGATGCCTACCGGCGGGAGTTCGACGCCGTCCTGCCTGCGCTGGAGCGGAATGGCGTCGCCATCGGTGTGCAGAACCACAACGGCCATTTCGTCGCCAGCGCGATCGGGCTGCGGCACATGCTGGAGGGCTATGACCCCCGGCAGGTCTGCGCGGTGCTGGACATGGCGCATTGCGCCTTGGACGGCGAGCCTGTCGACATGGCGGTGGACATCGTCAGGGACAAGATGAACGGGTTGGTGAACTTCAAGAGCGCCTACTATCGCCGCATCACCGGCCCAGAAGAGGACGAGGCGCATTTCCGCGTGCAGTGGACCACCCACGATCACGGCGGATATTCCTGGCGCGCGCTGGTGCAGGAGCTGCACAAGATCGGTTTCGAAGGCACGTTTTGCATGCCCGCCGAGTATTCGCCGCCCTACGGGTTCGAGGGTAAGCAGCGCATGGGCGATGCGCCGATCCCGCTGCTGAAGCGGGATCTGGCGCACCTGCGCGGGCTGATCGACGAGATCTACGGCTAGCCGATCAGGGGACAGGGGCGGGTTCCGCGAAGCCTGCCGCTCTTGGCCCGTTTACTCGGCGGGCAGGCTGGCTGTCTGGGTCCAGTCGGCGCGCAGTTGCGCCTTCTGAACCTTGCCCATCGTGTTGCGCGGCAGTTCCGACATGATCCGGTAGTGGCGCGGATGCTTGAACCGCGCGAGCGTTTCCCGCACGGCATCGCGCAGGGTGGCCTCGTCCGGGGCGGCGCCGTTGGCGGGGACAATGGCGGCGATGATCGCTTCGCCGAAATCAGCATCCGGTACGCCGAACACGGCGGATTCAGCCACACCGGGCAGGGCGTTCAGGACCTCTTCGATCTCGCTGGGATAGACGTTGTAGCCACCCGTGATGATCAGGTCCTTCGCCCGCCCGACGATCGAGAGATAGCCGTCTGCGCTGTGCTGGCCCAGGTCGCCGGTGATGAAGAACCCATCGGGGCGCAGTTCCTCGGCAGTCTTCTCGGGCATGTTCCAATACCCCTTGAAGACATTCGGGCCGCGCACCTCGATCATCCCGACCTCGCCCTCGGGGACCGGCGTTCCCGAGGCATCGGCCAGCCGCACCTCGACCCCGGTCAGGGCCTGTCCGACGGTGCCGGCGCGGCGTTCGCCGTCGTAGGGG
>JBFHFG010000588.1:0-2385 GCA_041583815.1 Halovulum sp. | reverse complement strand
TAAATTCAGTTTGCGGAATATGTGGATCAATTCGTGAACATGCGATTTGGTCGGTTTGGCCAGGCATCAGCACCACGGCACTGGGCGGTTACCCGAATGGTTCGTCTGTTGGTCTTAGGTGCCGCAGGGCCGTCAGCCTGTTGACCGAAGTCGCTATACCGGCCGTGGCCCCTTTCAGGCCGACGCCGCCTTCTCCGCTCGTCCGGCCGGTGTGGCGCTGCGTGCCGTGCGGCTCTCCCAGATCTCGAGCTCTGGTGCAAAAAACGCCTCCAGCCGTTCCCGCGTCGGACGTGACAGGCGCGCCCAACGGCGCGGGGAGCTGTTATGCCGTTCGATCTTGATCCGGCGTCCCAGTCGATTGGACAGGAATTCGGTGAAAAGGCCCATGTCCTCGAACCGGTAGACGATATCGACCAGAAGCGTCCCTTCGGCATCGCACAGGAAAGATTGCGGACGGTGCAACCCGAGATAGGGTCGATCCTCACCAGCGATGTATTCCTCGGCGAACTGTTCGAAACCGATTCCCTTGGTCGAGACTTCGGGCTCCCACGCACCGGGTTTTGACCGGTAGCGCCACCAGCTTTCAAGCCAGTCGATCGGATGCCACAACTGGCAGACGGTGTCGATATCGTGGATTTCGCTTTCCTGCAGCCAGGGGCGCAGGAAGCGTTCGAAATGATGGGCCGGCATGTGCGTGGCGCGGTGGTGCCGCGTGAACATCACGTGGCAGTGCCGCCTGATCGCATTCTCGACCGACGTAGACCCGGTTTTCGTCATCGCCAGATAGGCAAACCGTCCGTCGATGTTCAGAAGCACGCGCACATCCTTTTCTTCACGCCCGACGGCGCCTTCACGCTTTGTTAAATCAAAGGCTCAAAGCTGGCGACAGTGAAAATTTGGCTTGCAATGTTCACTAATTGTCCCCATGTTCGCGAGAACAAGAGGCGAACAAAGCAGTGTCCGCAACCCGAGTGCAGGCCCGATTGCAGGGGTGCGCGAGACGTGAAATAAGAGGTCAATCGCAATGGCAACCCCTCTCCTCGACTTGAAAGACAAGCGCAGCATGGACAAGCAGAAGGCGCTGGAATCGGCGCTGAGCCAGATCGAGCGCAGCTTCGGCAAGGGCTCGATCATGAAACTGGGTGGCGACAACCCGGTGATGGATATCGAGGCGACCTCGACCGGATCGCTTGGCCTGGACATCGCGCTGGGAATTGGCGGCCTTCCCAAGGGTCGCATCATTGAAGTCTATGGTCCCGAAAGCTCGGGCAAGACCACGCTGGCGCTGCATGTCGTCGCCGAGGAACAGAAGAAGGGCGGTGTCTGCGCCTTCGTCGATGCAGAGCACGCGCTTGATCCCCAGTACGCCAGGAAGCTTGGCGTCGATCTGAACGAACTTCTGATCAGCCAGCCGGACGCGGGCGAACAGGCCCTGGAAATCACCGAGACGCTGGTGCGTTCCGGGGCGGTGTCCTGCGTGGTGGTCGATTCGGTTGCTGCGCTGACACCGAAATCCGAACTGGAAGGCGACATGGGCGACCACCAGGTCGGCGCTCAGGCCCGCCTGATGAGCCAGGCCATGCGCAAACTGACCGGCGCGATCAGCCGGTCGAACTGCATGGTAATCTTCATCAACCAGATCCGGATGAAGATCGGCGTCATGTTCGGCTCGCCGGAAACGACCTCGGGCGGCAACGCGCTGAAGTTCTACGCCTCGGTCCGCCTGGACATCCGCCGCATCAGCTCGATCAAGGATCGGGACGAGACGGTGGGCAACCAGACCCGCGTGAAGGTCGTGAAGAACAAGGTGGCGCCGCCGTTCAAGCAGGTCGAGTTCGACATCATGTACGGCGAGGGCATCTCGAAGGTGGGCGAACTGATCGACCTTGGCGTCAAGGCCGGCGTGGTCGACAAGTCGGGGTCTTGGTATTCCTTCGGCGACGAGCGGATCGGGCAGGGGCGCGAGAACGCCAAGAACTTCCTGAAGGAAAATCCCGACATCGCCCTGGTGATCGAGGACAAGATCCGCGCGGCCCATGGGCTGGACTTCCCGATGGGCGAGGATACGGGCGACGTCGTCGACGACTGAGCGTCCAACCGGATGCGGGGCTTGTGGACAGCCCCGCATATCCAAGCTAACACCGCTTCTTGACGAAGGGCGCGCCGGGGCGCACGCCCCCGACCGAGGAGTGCCATGACCAGTCTCAACGACATCCGCTCCACCTTCCTGGAGCATTTCCGGGCCGCCGATCACGAGGTGGTTCCCAGCGCACCGCTGGTGCCGCGCAACGACCCGACGCTGATGTTCGTTAACTCGGGGATGGTGCCGTTCAAGAACCTGTTCACGGGCGTCGAGACCCGCGACTACAAGCGCGCCACGAGCTG
>JBFHFG010000587.1:0-2390 GCA_041583815.1 Halovulum sp. | reverse complement strand
GGCACCGCGAAGGTGACCGGCGTCGAAAAGCTGCGTGGTGCGCCGGTGATGGCGACGGACCTGCGGGCCTCGGTTTCGCTGATTCTCGCCGGTCTTGCCGCGGAAGGCGAAACGACCGTCGCCCGCGTCTATCACCTGGATCGGGGCTACGAGCGGCTTGAGGAAAAGTTAAGCGCTTGCGGTGCACGAATCCAGCGGGTGGCTGCATGACCGACGCCCGTTTCGAGGATGCCGCCGAGGCCCCGCTGCGCCTGCGCGCCGAAACATCCGAGGACGTGCCGATCATCTCGGCGCTGCTTCAGGACGCGGTGCTTCCCTCGAACGAGATTTCCTGGTCGCGTACCGGCCTGCGCTTTGCTGCGCTGATCAACCGCTTCCGCTGGGAAGACAAGGCAGCCGCCGAGGCTGCCCGACGTCCCTATGAACGGGTGCGCGCAATCCTGACGGTGCGCGGCGCGCTCAAGGTGGCATCGAACGGCGTCGATCCTTCGGACAAGGACCTGGTGCTGTCGATACTGACGCTGGAATTCGATCCGGCCGAGGAGGGGGCGGGCCGCGTGCGGCTGGTTCTGGCCGGCGACGGAGAGATCGCCATCGACGTGGAATGTTTGGACATCGCGCTCGAGGACGTGACCAAGCCCTATGCCGCACCCAGTGGCAAGGCGCCCGAGCACGGCTGACGCGGTGGACCTTCGCCGCCTGCGTGCTGCCGACGCCGCGATCTGGCGCGATATCCGGCTGGAGGCGCTGAAGAGCGCACCAACCGCGTTCGGGGCAGTTCACGAGAACTGGGTCGACCGCCCGTTGCAGGATTTCGCGGACTGGCTTGAGCGAAGCCCTCTCTATGCAGCTGTGGAACAGGGCCGAGCCCTCGCGACGCTCGGCTGGTATCGGGGCGACGCCGTGACGGAGCGCCACCGCGCCACGCTGGTCGCCGCTTACGTCCGTCCCGAGGCGCGCGGGCAGGGACTAACCGACAGGCTGTTCACACTGCTTCGCAGCGAGCTTCCGGCGGACATCCTTCAGATCGAACTCGAGGTCGCGGCGGACAACATCCCGGCCCTTGCCGTCTACCGGCGTCTGGGCTTCGAAGTCACCGGTCGCTTCCCCCGCGCCGCCCGTCACGGCGACGCGTTCGTCGACCGGCTTTTCACGGTGCGCCGCCTCGACGCTTGAGGCGCGCCCCCCCGCTTTGTATGTGAAGCGGCAAGGAGACCCGAATGCCCCAGTTCCTGAACGCCGCCGATCCCGATTTCGAGACCCGTTTCGCCGCTTTCCTCGACGCCAAGCGCGAGGACGCGCCGCGCGTCGACGCCGCGGTCGCGCAGATCCTCGCGGATGTCGCGGCGCGCGGTGATGCCGCGGTGATCGAACTGACCGCGAAATTCGACCGGCTGTCGCTGACGCCCGAAACACTCGCCATCCCCGCCGAAGAGATCGACGCCGCCATCGCGCAGGTGCCACAGGACGAGCGCGCGGCGCTGGACCTCGCCGCCGCGCGCATCCGCGCCTACCACGAACGGCAGCTTCCCAAGGGCGACAGCTGGACCGACGACAGCGGTGCGACGCTGGGCTGGCGCTGGACCCCGGTCGAGGCGGCGGGCCTCTACGTGCCCGGCGGCCTTGCGTCCTATCCGTCCTCGGTACTGATGAACGCGATCCCCGCGCAGGTCGCGGGTGTGGAGCGGTTGGTGATCTGTGCGCCCCCGCCTGACGGGCAGGTGAACCCGCTGGTGCTGTATGCTGCTCGCGTGGCCGGGGTCGAAACGATCTACCGCATCGGCGGGGCACAGGCGATCGGTGCACTGGCCTATGGTACCCAGACGATCCGCAAGGTCGACAAGATCACCGGTCCCGGCAACGCCTACGTGGCCGAGGCCAAACGGCAGGTCTTTGGTCGGGTCGGCATCGACATGATCGCTGGCCCCTCGGAGATCCTGGTGATCGCCGACCGCGACAACGATCCTGACTGGATCGCGCTCGATCTGATGAGCCAGGCCGAGCACGACGAAAGCGCGCAGTCGATCCTGATCACCGACGACGCAGGATTCGCGCGGGAGGTGGCCGAGGCCGTCGAGGCGCGACTTCAGACCCTTGATCGCCGCGCCATTGCCGGGACCAGTTGGCGCGACCACGGCGCGATCATTGTCGCGAAGAACCTTGAGCAGGCTGCATCACTGTCGGACCGCATCGCGCCCGAACATCTGGAGCTTTGCGTCGGCGATCCTGATGCGCTGTGCGCCCGGATCCGCCATGCGGGAGCAATCTTCCTTGGCCAATGGACGCCCGAGGCCATCGGCGACTACGTTGGCGGGCCGAACCACGTGCTTCCCACCTCGGGCTCGGCGCGATTCTCGTCCGGCCTGTCGGTGCTCGACTTCATGAAGCGC
>JBFHFG010000586.1:0-2400 GCA_041583815.1 Halovulum sp. | reverse complement strand
CCAGCGGCGAGGTGGTTCTGATGGTGATCCTCGGCGGTGCGGGTACCCTGCTTGGGCCGGTGCTGGGCGCGGGCTTCATCAAGTACTTCGAAAACATCCTGTCCAAGATCAACGACAACGTGCTGGAAAGCTGGTTCGCCTTCCTGCCCGACTGGGCGTCGAACATCATGGTGACGCTGGTTCATCCTTTCGTGGGCTCGGGCTGGCACCTGACGCTGGGTGTGCTGTTCATGCTGGTCGTCATCTTCCTGCCCGGTGGGTTGATGCAGGGCGCACAGCGATTGCTGGCGCTGGTCGGCGGAAGGCGTCAGGGCGGCAAGACCGCCACCGCCCCGCAGGCAGCGGAATAGGAGCGCGAAGATGGGAATCCTTGAAGTACAAAGCGTCAACAAGCGCTTCGGTGGCTTGCAGGCCCTGAACAACGTCAATCTCGACGTCGAGGAGGGCAAGGTTCACGCGATCATTGGTCCGAACGGGGCGGGCAAGTCGACACTGCTGAACTGCTTCGTCGGTCGGCTGGTGCCGGACACGGGGTCGGTCATGTTCAACGGGCAAAGCCTGCTGGGCATCAAACCGCACCAGATCAACCAGACCGGCGTGTCCCGCGTGTTCCAGACTCCCGAGATCTTCACCGATCTGACGGTACTGGAAAACGTAATGATCCCCGCTTTCGCGCACCGGGATGGCTCCTACAAGCTGAACCCATTCGCCAGCGTCGCCAACGAGGCCGAGATCCGCGACCATGCCGAGCATACGCTTGCGGACGTCGACATGGCAGACAAGCGCAACATGATTGCCTCGGAACTGTCGCGCGGTGACAAACGGCGGCTGGAGATGGCGATGTGCCTGGTTCAGGACCCGAAGCTGCTGCTACTGGACGAGCCGACCGCCGGCATGGCGCGGGCCGATACAAACCGCACCATCGACCTACTCAAGCATATCGGCGAGACGCGCGGCATCACCAAGGTCGTCATCGAGCATGACATGCACGTGGTGTTCAGCCTTGCCGACAAGATCAGCGTGCTGGCGCAGGGCACTGTCCTGGTCGAGGACAAGCCGGAAAACATCAAGGGCCATCCGAAGGTCCGCGAAGCTTACCTTGGAGAGGCGCAGGTATGAGCACCGAAGCCGATTTCACACACGCCCGCGAGGGACATGTCCCCCGGCAAGAGCCGGCGTATTTCCAGGCACATTCGCTCGAAGCCTATTACGGCGAAAGCTATATCGTGCAGGACATCAGCTTCAACATCCACGAGGGCGAGATCCTGGCGCTGCTGGGCCGCAATGGGGCGGGCAAGACCTCGACCCTGCGGGCCATCTCGCGGGTGGATGAGCCTGCGCTGACACGGGGCGAGATCTGGCTGGACCACAAGCCGGTGCACAGCATGAAGTCGCACCAGGCCGCTGCACATGGAATTGCGCTGGTGCCCGAGGACCGGCGCATCATTCCCGGCCTGACCGTCGAGGAAAATCTGCAACTGGCCCAGATTGCGCCGCCCATCGGCTGGTCGATAGAGCGGATCTATGAACTTTTCCCGCGTCTGGGCGAGCGCCGCAAGCAGGAGGGCGTTACGCTATCGGGCGGCGAGCAGCAGATGCTGGCCATCGGACGGGCATTGGCGCGCGACCTGAAACTTTTGCTGCTGGACGAGCCGTACGAAGGTCTTGCCCCGGTGATCGTGCAAGAGATCGAGCGTACCTTGCGTGAAATCAAGCAGCTGGGCATCACCACGATCATCGTCGAGCAGAACGCCATCGCGGCACTGAAGCTGGCGGATCGCGCGGTGATCCTGGATATGGGCCAGGTGGTGTTCGACGGCACTGCGGAAGAGGTGCTTCGGAACGAGCAGCTCCGCGAGGAATACCTGGCAATCTGATCAGCTCCGGGCGGGGTACACCCCGCCCGCACAGTGCGCAGGTGTCTTGGCGGCGTGCTGTTGGCTTACCCCGCGCTAGACATCGGTCAGCACCTCGAAGCCGGCGAATATCATCGTTTTTCCGTTGATCGGGACCTCGCCCATGTCGCCCATTTCAGGGTCCTGCATGGCCTTCTGAAAACCGGCCTCCTGCGTGGCTTGATCCGGCCACTCCTGCCAGCCCATCACGACAGTCTCTTCGGGGCCCGCCTGAACGGCCATGGGAAACGAAGTCACCTCGCCCGGCGGGACCGCGCCGCCCCAGGTTTCGACCACGCGCGTTGCGCCGTGTTTGCGAAAGACCTGCGCCATCCGCGCGGCGTGCGCCTCGTAATCCGACTTCTTCGCCGTGGGCACTGCCCCGGCATACGCCATGATCCACGACACCTGTTCACCCTCCCTGGTGTGATACCGAGTTGAGCATAGCATGGATGCCGCCCCGCGCCTTCTGCCCCGTGAACCGGGGGGGCAGGCAGCTACGATG
>JBFHFG010000585.1:0-2408 GCA_041583815.1 Halovulum sp. | reverse complement strand
GCGATGGCGCGCTGGCGGCCTCGGGGACCACGGCAGAGACGGCCACCGGCCTCGGCCACCTGGGCCGCGTCCGCCTGCTCGAGGCACCGCATACCGGCCAGAACTACCTGCTCAAGGAAATGGTCTTTCGCATCGGGCGCAAGCACGCGGCGAAACTGCGGATCATCGCCTTTTCATTGGCGATCGCCTTGCCCGCGGTCATCGCGCTGCTGACCGAACCGCACCACCTGCTTGGTGGCGTTCTGGTGCTGTCCCATGTCGCGGGGACCGTGGTTGCGCGCTGGCTGTTCTACGCGCAAGCCGAGCATGTGGTGGGCCTGTACTACGGCGCCCACGTCCAGGCCTGACCGGCGGATGAAACGGGACCGGGCGGCTCAGGCCGCGCGGTAATCGTCGTCGCCAAGCGGCGCCAGCCCCCGCAGGCCAAGCCGCATCCGTGCGGCGACTGGTAACAGGGCAACCGCCCCGGCAATGGCTTCTCGCGCAGCCAGCGGATCGTGCCGCCGCGACAGGATCACCGGGGTGCCGGGATGTGGACGAGTGTGGCCGACGATGCGCAGCCCCGAAAGGCGACCGGGCAGCCGCCCCAGCAACCGCCAGCTGACCGCGTCGATCGCCGCGATATCCGCCGCCCCCGCCTTCAATGCGGCGACCGAGTTGACATGCGCCCCCGTCACCAGAGGCGCTTGCGGCGGATGGCCCAGCGCCACCAACGAGCCATGCCCGGAATGGCTATCATAGCCGTTGATCGCCACGCGCCCTTTGTCCAGCAGTGCCCCGACCGGCCGGCTTTCGTCGTCGCGCACCACAAGATGCGACCGATACCAGCCCGGCGGGCAGCCCGGCAGCCCGAAATCGAACGCGCCCACCACCACAGTATGACGGTGCAGGCCGTCGCGCCAGGGCGGCGCACAGGTCTGGCTGAGCACCAGTCGGGGGTCGTTCCAATGGCGGTGCAGATCGGCAGGCCGGCTCAGGTTCGCCGGTGCCGGGATCCCGGCATGCCTCAACGCCGGTCGGGCGGCAGCCCACAGCGCGGACCAGTCCGCCCGAACCCCGGGCAGGTCATACATCGGCAGGCTGGCAAGCCTCATATCGCGGGGGGCGTCCTTACCATTCGGCGGCAGCGTCCGCCCACAGCTGGGCCAGCGAGCCCATGTTCTGTAGCGTGTTGACCACGTCCGCGCCCAGCGCCTGCCCGGCCTCGGTGTCGCTCCGGTAATGGACGCCCAGAACCTCACGGTTGCGACCGATGCGATCGGCCATGTCCTGCAACGGATCGCGCACCAGCGGCGGGCGCGGCGCGGTCGGCGATGCCCCGAAATGGTTCGTCGTCAGGTCCGGCATCAACTGGCGCAGCACCATCGCGACGGCCTGGCTTTGCGTTGCATGACCGCTGGGAAAGCTTCCATGTTCAGGCGGATCGATCGGCGGCATGATCATGGGCGACATCTGGCTGGGCCGCTGCCGCGCATAGATCCGCTTGAAATGCATCACCGCCAGGGTCGAGCATTCCAGCGCCAGCCCGACAAGTTTCGACGTGTTGGGATGCGTCAGTCGGCTGTAGGACAGGATACCCCGGAAATCGTCCTCGATATTGGCGATCTGGGCGATGCATTCGTTCATCACGCCGGGGCGGTATTCGGTCAGCAAGGTCAGCTCGGTCAGTTCGTCCTCGACCTCGGGGCCCAGCCCCCAGCCGTTCGCCTGCGCCCATGCCGGGCGATAGTCGTGGCCCCACTGCGCGAAGGTCTGGGTGAATTCCGCAAGATAGGACAGGGCATAGTACAGCGGCGACCAGTAGCGCTGATCGAAGGCGGGACCGTCGGTCTTGCCATAGATGTTCTGGATCCGCACCGGGCCGTCGTTCAGGCCCTGCCCGGTATAGGCCACCGGGTTGGCCTCGGGCCACTGGTTCGAATGCCAGTACCAGTTCTCGACCGACTCGTTCGGGTTCGCCGGCACCTTGTAGGGCGACATGCCCAGGAAACGGCTGCCGGTGCCTACACCATTCGCATTGTTGGCGTTATTCGCATTGTTCGCGTTATTCGCGTTGTTTGCGTTGTTCGCATTATTCGCGTTGTTCGCGTTCGATTTCGAAATCGTCATGCTCCGCCCCCCGTGTAACTGGTCAATTGAGTCCTGCCGTCCGCAAATGGTCGGCATACATCTCCCGATCCGCGGTTTCCCGGAAGGGACAGAACTCCGCCATGAACGGCTCTATCTCGAATTTCGGGTCCCGCTCCTTGATCTTCCGGCCGAAAAGACGCGCGCGCTCAAGCCGGCCGGCAGCTGCGTTGCTGACAGCCATCAGGCGCCAGTTCGAGGTGTAATCCGGCTTCTCGGCATAGGAGCGTTCGCCCCAGACCACCGCATTCTCGAAATCGCGGCTGAGGTAGTAGGCCATG
>JBFHFG010000584.1:0-2419 GCA_041583815.1 Halovulum sp. | reverse complement strand
GCGGCAAGGCCGTTGACGGCGGGGATCTCGTAGATGTGCACGCGGATCCGGGGCAGGTCCAGTTCGCGGGCCATCTCACGCGTCAACTGCTCGATTGCCGGGTCGGCAAGCACGGTCGATTGTGCGTCCAGCTGGCGTTTCAGGCGCCAGGACGACAGCATGTACATTCCCACCGCAAACGCGATGGCCAGAAGGATGGGTGTCAGCCGGATCATTGGAAAGATATGGGGGGCAGCGCACGGTCCGGCAAGCGATTTGGGCGACGCGTTCAGCCTGATCGCAAGACCTTGCGCACGCGCAGACCCAGGCCCGCCGCCACTGCCAGCGCCACCAGAAACCATAGCGCATCGCTCAACAGGGTCAGCGCTGCTGCAATTTCACCTGCGAACAGGAAGCCGATCCCGGTGTAAATCGAGACCCAGACCAGTTCGCCAGCGATCTCTGCCCGGGCGAAGCGAAGCCAGGGCATCCGCCCTGCACCTGCGACGACATTGACGACGGGGCAGAGTGGCGAAAGCAGCCAGCGGCTGAAAAAGACCGCGGCACCGCCCCATCGTGTTGTCAGGTCTTGTGCTCGTGCGTGTGATCTCGCGCGTCCGGGCGAGGCATCCAGGAACCGTGCCAGCGGCGTGCGCGCCATTCGGCCGGCGAAATAACCCAGGTGATCGCCGACTATCGCACCGACAAGGGCAGCGGACAGAACCGAAAAAGCGCCCATGTCTCCGCTGGCGACGAACGTCCCGGCCATGACCATCGCCAAGCTTGCAGGAAGCGGAATGCCAAGACATCCGAGCGCCGTTATCAGGGCAAGAAACCAAGGCCCAAAGGAGCCGACGAGACCCAGGATCTGCTCGCTCACCGCCTGTCCTGTTCAAGCTCGGCCACTGCCGCCTCGATCCGGGCAATGACTTCGGCCTCGGGCATGCCGGTGCGTTTTGCGATTTCGGCGATGGTCTCGCGCCTGCCGGGCATCAGATCCAGCGGCTCGATCAGCCGGTCGATCAACGCGCTGCGGTCGATCTTCCAGCTATGCGCGACATAGCCGGGTGTCATCCAGGCGGCGACGGCCTGCTGGTGGTTCGCATTCCAGTATACCCAGGCGAACAGCACCCTTCCCGCCATCCCGACCGCGACCAGCACCGCGAGGGCGAAAGCGATCAACAGAAGGCGGTGGTGTTTCCAGACATGTGCAAGCCTTCTCATGTCAACGCCCCAGCAGGCGGGAGACCTGTGCGATACCGTCCAGTGTCATCGGCGCCATCCGCCCCTCGAATATCTCGGAGATCAATCCTACCGATTGCGTATACTGCCATTGGGATTGCGGCAGCGGGTTGATCCAGACGCTGTGCGGCCATTGTTCGCGCAGGCGGCGCAGCCAGGTTTCGCCGGTTTCGGCGTTGTAATGCTCGTTCGCGCCGCCAGGATAAAGGATCTCGTAGGGACTCATCGCGGCGTCGCCCACGAAGATCGCCTTGTAGTCCGAGCCATAGGTTCGCAGCACCTCGTCGGTGGGTGTCTGCGCCTCCCAGCGGCGAGCGTTGTCGCGCCACAGGCCTTCGTAGATGCAGTTGTGGAAGTAGAAATACTCCAGGTGCCGAAACTCGGCACGGGCGGCCGAGAACAACTCCTCGACCACGCGCACATGCGGGTCCATCGAGCCGCCCACGTCGAGAAACAGCAGCAGCTTGACCGCATTGCGCCGTTCGGGACGGGTCTGCACGTCCAGCCAACCATGTTCGGCGGTGGCGCGGATCGTGCCGGGCAAGTCCAGTTCCTCGGCCGCGCCGTCGCGCACCCAGTGGCGCAGGCGGCGTAGAGCGACCTTGATGTTGCGGGTGCCCAGTTCGACCTGGTCGTCGAGATTGCGGAACTCGCGCTTGTCCCAGACTTTCACCGCGCGCTGTTGCCGGCTTTCAAGCTGGCCGATGCGCACGCCCTCGGGGTTGTAGCCATAGGCGCCGAAGGGCGACGTGCCGGCAGTACCGATCCACTTGCTGCCGCCCTGGTGCCGGCCTTTCTGTTCGGCCAGCCGCTCCATAAGCTTGCGCATCAGTTCCTCGTAGCCGCCTGCAGCCTCGACCTGGGCCCGCTCCTCGGGCGTCAGGTGTTTCTCGGCCAGCTTGCGGACCCATTCCTTGGGGATTTCGGCGGCGGCCAGGATCTGGTCGGGTGTCACCGTCTCTAGGCCGCCGAAAACCTTGCCGAATGCCAGGTCGAACCGGTCCAGGTGCCGTTCGTCCTTCACCATCGCGGTGCGGGCAAGATAGTAGAATCCTTCGGCGTCGAATGCGGCCTGCCCTGCGGATAGTGCGCCCAGAAAGCTCAGGTATTCGCGCAGTGACACCGGCACGCCGTGCCGGCGCAATTCTTCGAAGAAGGTGACATACACGCGCGTCGCCCGTAGCTAAGTTTCCGATGG
>JBFHFG010000583.1:0-2426 GCA_041583815.1 Halovulum sp. | reverse complement strand
GGGCCAGCAGCACCATCAGGTCGGAATGCTCTGCCCGCGATATCCAGATCTTCTGGCCATTGATCACGTAGTCGTCGCCGTCCCGCCGCGCGGTGGTCTTCAGCGCCAGCGTATCGGTGCCGCTTGTCGGCTCGGTCACACCGAAGGCCTGCAGGCGCAGCGACCCGTCTGCGATTCCCGGCAGATAGGCCTTTTTCTGCGCCTCGTTCCCGTGCCGCAGCACGGTGCCCATCGTGTACATCTGCGCGTGGCAGGCCGCGGCGTTGCAGCCCTGGCGGTGGATCTCCTCGAGGATCACGGCGGCAGCGGTCAGGTTCAGCCCCGAGCCGCCGTATTCCTCGGGGATCATCGCCGAAAGAAAGCCCGCCTCGCTGAGTGCCGCGACGAACTCGGCCGGATAGGCGCGCTCGGCGTCCAGCCGACGCCAGTATTCGCCCGGAAACTGCGCGCAAACCCGGGCCACGCCCTCGCGGATCGGGGCATATTCTGATGTCGGGTCGAACACGTGCATGGCTTCTCCTGTCGCTCTGGGCGCAAGGTCGCAAATCTACCGGGGGCGGGCCAATATTTTAGGGCTGGGATCGCTATTGGCCGGGGCTATGGCCCCTTTTTCGCCGCCGCAGAGGCGCACGCACAAAAAAAGGGGGTGGTGCCCCACCCCCTAAGTCTCGCATTTCAGGCTCGTTCGGTTTGCTGCTCGGTACCTTGCCTGCGGCCTGAACGCTTCGCCCGGGCGGGCGTCCCGCGCCCGGACAATCCCTTGATCAACTGCAGCCGCTGGTGCCGCCGCAGGTGTTGCACTTCATGCAGGTGCCGTTGCGCACCAGGGTGAAGTTCCCGCACTCGCCGCACGGATCGCCCTCGTAGCCCTGCATCTTGGCCTTGGTCCGTTCGTCCAGCACCGAGGCCGAAACCGCCTCGACCGTGGTGACCGACTGCGCCGCCGTGCCGCTGCTGGCGATGCCATGCGCCAGTGCGCTGGCCGAGGCCCCGCCCTGCAGAACCATCAGTTCCTGTGGCAGACGCTTGCGCAGATAGCCGGTCGAGCTGACCTGGCGGATCATCTCGATCGAAGCCTGTGCGACCTCCGGCTCGACCTTGGACACGTTGGACTTGCCCTCTTCCTCACCGCGGCCCAGTTCGTCCCAGCCGGTGCCCTGAGGCGCGACATGCGCCAGGTCGGTGCGGTCCAGGTAGCTGATCGCCAGTTCGCGGAAGATGTAGTCCAGGATCGACGTCGCGTTCTTGACCGAGTCGTTGCCCTGCACCATCCCTGCCGGCTCGAACCGGGTGAAGGTGAAGGCCTCGACGAACTCTTCCAGCGGCACGCCGTACTGCAGACCGACCGACACGGCGATGGCGAAGTTGTTCATCATCGCGCGGAAGGCAGCACCCTCCTTATGCATGTCGATGAAGATCTCGCCCAGGCTGCCGTCCTCGTACTCGCCGGTGCGCAGGTAGACCTTGTGCCCGCCGATGATCGCTTTCTGGGTATAGCCTTTGCGGCGCTCGGGCAGCTTCTCGCGATTGGAGCGGATCAGCTCCTTCACGATCACCTTTTCGATGACGCGCTCGGCCACTTCCTGGGCGCGGCCGCCAGCGGGCCCCTGCGCCAGCAGCTCCTCTGCCTCGTCCTCGTCTTCTTCCTCGTCGATCAGCGCGGCCGACAGCGGCTGGCTGAGCTTGGAGCCGTCGCGGTACAGCGCGTTGGCCTTGGTGCCCAGCGACCAGCTGAGTTCATAGGCCGCCATGCAGTCCTCGACCGTGGCGTCGTTCGGCATGTTGATCGTCTTGGAGATCGCGCCCGAGATGAAGCTCTGCGCCGCGGCCATCATGTGGATGTGGCTTTCGACCGACAGGTAGCGCTTGCCGATCTTGCCGCACGGGTTGGCACAGTCGAACACGCCCAGGTGCTCTTCTTTCAGGTGCGGCGCACCTTCCAGCGTCATTGTTCCGCAGACGTGGTTGTTCGCCGCTTCGATCTGCGCCTTCGAATACCCGAGGTGCCGCAGCAGGTCGAAACCCGGATCGTTCAGTTTTTCGGCCGGAATGCCCAGCACCTTGGTGCAGAAATCGGCACCCAGGGTCCACTGGTTGAACACGAAGCGGATGTCGAACGCGGTCGGCAGCGCGGCCTCAATCTTGTCCAGTTCGTCCTTGCCGAAGCCGTGGCCGATCAGCGAGGTCGGATTGATGTCGGGGGCGTTGCCCAGTGTACCGTGCCCCACGGCATAGGCGACGATTTCCTCGATCTGCGCCGGGGTATAGCCCAGCTTGGTCAGCGCACCGGGCACCGACTGGTTGATGATCTTGAAATAGCCGCCACCGGCCAGCTTCTTGAACTTCACCAGCGCGAAGTCCGGTTCGATGCCCGTGGTGTCGCAGTCCATCACCAGGCCAATAGTACCGGTGGGCGCGATCACGGT
>JBFHFG010000582.1:0-2432 GCA_041583815.1 Halovulum sp. | reverse complement strand
GGCGCCTACACCGAGGTTCTGCCGATCATCGACGATCTCGGGACGCCTCTTTTCATGGAGCAGAGCGAGAAATCCCGCACCTACGAGGTCGGCGGCTCGTACGACCGGATCGGGGTGCTGGGCACGAACGATCGCCTGGCGCTGAAGGCGAACCTTTACCAGACCGAATTGTGGGACGTGACCTCCTATTCCGGCGTCGATCGGGTCGAAACGCAGGGGCTGGAACTGGAGGCGTCCTATGTCCATGACCGGGGCACCTATGTCGACCTGAACGCGAACCTTACCCGCGGCGAGGAGACCGCACTCGACGGGGTGCGCGCCGATTGGGAGGGGATCCCGGCGGATTCGCTGCGCCTGACGCTGGGCCAACGTTTTGGCGAGGACCTGGATATAAGCTGGGAGTCCGTTGCCGCCGCCAGGATGGACCGCGCCGCAGATCCGTCCGCAGGTTACGTGGTGCATAATCTGCGCGCCACCTACGTACCGCAACAGGGTGTTCTGGAAGGGGCCGAAATCCGCTTCGGGCTCGAGAATGTATTCGATCAACTCTACACGCCGCACCTAGCCACGCGGCCCGCGCCGGGGCGCACGGCCAAGCTGACGCTTGCAATGACCTTCTGACAAACAAGCGCCCCCGGTTTCGGGGGCGCCATGCCTTGTGTCAGTGGGAAGATTACCGGGAGTTGCGGGCACACGCGGTGCGGTGGCCCATTCTTTTATGAGCCATGTACCACGGGCGGCGGACTGAACCGCCGTGGCGCTTACTTGGTGAGGATCAGTTTCCCGGCGCGCGTGATGCGCAGGTAGTAGGCAAGCCCATCAAGAACCAGGCGGGCCTGAACCCCTTCGTCGCCCACGAGGTGCCGGGCATCATACGTGGGAATCTCGTCCCGGTCGGTGCCGGGCAGGTTCTGCGGCGGGCGAATGCAAAGGTTCATGTCCTGGATCTCCTTGGATCTGGTCAATGATGTATTCCACCGGCACTTCGGTTCTGACCGAGCCTTCCAGCGCATATTGCAGCAGGTCCTGCGCGCAAGCCGAAAGGCGACGGCGGCGCGGATCGGCAAACCACTCGGATTGGGACTCCACCCGAAACTCCATCGGCCAGCAAACGCATCTGTCGGTCCGGGCTTCCCGATTCGGGTGGCTTGGATGATCTATTTCTGAGTGTTTTTGTATGGTATGTCAATCAATGCAGTTTCGCGCGTCTCGTCCCTGCGCTTCGACCCGCACTGGCGGCCGCTCAATTGGCGTCGGCGTACCTCGGGTTTGTCAGCCGGCTTTCCAGAAGCTGGCCAGTCTGCTCGGCGATCGGATAGGCGACATAGCTGAACGCGGCATTGATCTGCTTCAGGACCCGCAGGCTTTCCTGGTGGATGTTGGTCGTCTCGACGCTGGCCTTGTCGCCGGTTTCAAGCCGTTGCAGGTGATGGACCTGAAGGCTTTGTTCCTGCGCCCGGATCCGGTCTTTTTCGGCAACCAGCTGGCGCGCGGCCTCGGCATCGCCAGTGGTCAGAACGGTCAGGGCAAGCTGCGCGTTGGCCACCACCTGATCATGGAAATGATCCAGATCGTTGCGCCCGGCATCCGGAAGCTGCACTGCAAGATCACGCAGTTTTTCTGCAAGCGAGACGAGGTTCAGGGCGACGCGGTCGCCAGCCTCCTCCAGGCTGTTGGCCATGGCGACCAGTTCGACCGCCTGGCGGGACTGATCGCGCGTCAGGTCGGACTTGCGCAGTTGCGCAACATAGATCGTGATTTCGAAGTGCATCCGGTCCACCTCGTCCTCGAACCGCTCGATCCGTTCGGCCTGAACCGGGTCCCAGTCATGAAACAGCGACATCGCGGGGACCAGCATCCTCTCGACCTTCTCGGCCATGTGCAGAAGCTCGCGCTTGGCACAGGCGAGCGCCTGCTGTGGCTGGTCCAATGCGGCGGGATCAAGCGCGGTAACCACGTCCGCCTCGGCATCGCGACTTTCCGGGATCAGGCGGGAGGCCAGTTTCGCCAGCCGTTCCGTGAAGGGGAGGGCGACAATCAGCATCAGCGCATTGAGCGCGATATGCACAGTTACCGCAGTGTCTCCGGCCCCGAAAGGCAGGCGCCGCAGGTCCGGAGCAAAGACGATCAGAGCGCAAAGGCAGACCAGCGTGACCGTGCCTCGCGCAAGAAGGTTGCCAAGGGCCATGACCCGTGCCGACCGAGGCGCGGCCGACAACAGCATCAGCGGTACAGCCGCACCGCCCATGGTCGCGCCGATCACCAAGGCTGCCGCCACGTTCGCCGATATCGTTCCGCTCGCAGCGATGGTGGCGAAAGTCAGGACCGCCGCAAGGCTGGAATGCATGGACCAGGCCAAAAGCGCACCTATGGCAAAGGCGCTGACCAGGTCGTTTTCGAAATAGGCCGCGATCTGGATGACGATTTGATTG
>JBFHFG010000581.1:0-2436 GCA_041583815.1 Halovulum sp. | reverse complement strand
GCCGCCGCGCGCACCATGATGGTAGACAGCCAGGTGCGTCCCTCCGATGTCACCCGGTACCCGATCATCGAGGCCATGCTGACCGTCCCGCGCGAGGAATTCGTGCCGGCCGCCCTGAAGCCGGTCGCCTATGCCGGCGCGCATGTCCCGCTGAGCGGCAATCGCGTGGTGCTGGACGCCCGCGTCTTCGGCAAGATCCTGGATGCGCTTGAGGTCGGGCCCACCGACCTGGTGCTGGATATCGGCTGCGGGCTTGGCTACTCGAGTGCCGTGATCTCGCGCCTGGCCGAGGCCGTCATTGCCGTCGAGGAGATTCCCGAGCTCGCCGCAGAGGCAAGCGAGATCCTTGCTGCGCAGGGTGCCGACAACGCTGTCGTCACCGAAGGGAAGCTGGTCGATGGCGATGCGGCCCATGGTCCCTATGACGTCATCATCCTTGAGGGTGGGGTCGAGCAGGTGCCCGACACGCTTCTTGAGCAGTTGAAAGATGGTGGGCGCATCGCGGCGATCCAGATGGAGAATGCCACGGGCCGTGCGCGCATCGGCGTCAAATCCCATGGGCGTGTGGCCTGGCGTTACATTTTCGACGCCACGGCGCCGGTGCTCGAGGGTTTTGAGGCCACACCCGGTTTCAATTTCTGATCGACTTGTTGAACGGGCGGGCGAGCGAGCATATTCTCCTCGCCGAGCAGTTATATAACGGGCGATAAAAACATGCCGTACTCCCGTCTCGCCGGTCCCATCATGGCCGGAGCGCTGAGTGTTCTGGGTGCTTTCGCGCCCGTACACGCGGACACGCTGACAGACGCGTTGATCAAGGCCTATCAGATGAGTCCGACGTTGGAGGCCGAGCGCGCAGCGCTTCGCAATACCGACGAAGGCGTGGCTATCGCACGCAGCCGCAAGCGGCCGACGCTGACTGCCTCGGCGGGGGCTGAAGTCGACTCGAGCGAAAACGTCGACTGGGGGCTGTACGACACCTACCAGGCGCAGTTGCAATCCACCCTGCTGCTCTATGATCACGGTCAGACCTCGGCAGCGATCGAGGCTGCGAAGGCGACCGTTGCTGCGGGTCGCGCCAGCTTGCGCGATGTCGAGCAGACCGTGTTGCTGGATACCGTGGCCGCCTTCATGGACGTCCGGCGCAACATCCAGTCCGTTCAGGTCGCCCGCAACAACGTTTCGGTTCTGGAAGAACAGGTTCGCGCAACCCGCGACCGTTTCGATCTGGGCGAGGTCACCCGGACCGACGTCAGCCTGGCCGAAGCTCGACTGGCCCAGGCCCAGGCGACCCTGGCCGCGTTCGAGGGTCAGCTGACCTCGGCGCGTGAAACCTATCTCGCGGTGGTGGGCGCACCTGCAGTGGATCTGCGGACACCGCCGCCGTTGCCGCAGGTCCCGCAGTCCCTTCAGCAGATCGAGGCGATCGCGATGCGGGAGCATCCGGCGCTGAATTCCGCCCGCTACCTGGAGACAGCGGCCCAGTTCGATCTGACGCGCGCCCGCGCGGCGCGTGGGCCAAGCCTCAGCATGGAAGCAAGTGTCGGTGCGATCGACGCCAGGGATTCGACAGGTCGCACAGACAACGTTCAGGCCAGCCTCGGCGTTACAGGCAGCGTGCCGCTTTATCGCGGCGGTGAACTGAGCGCGCTTGTGCGGCAGGCGGAATCCGTGCTGCAGCAACGCCGGTTCGCAGTGCAGGATACGGCGCGCCTAGTCCGGCAGCAGGCAGCGGTCGCACTGTCCAACCTCAAGGTCGCCCGTGCCACCATCGCCGCCAACCGCGAGGAAGTGCGTGCCGCACAGGTTGCGTTTGAAGGCGTGCAGGAGGAAGCCACGCTGGGCGCCCGCACGACGCTGGACGTGCTTGACCTGGAACAGGATCTTCGTGACGCCCAGTTGGCGCTGGCCACTTCCCTGCGTGACGAATACGTGGCAGCCTACCAGTTGCTGTCCGCGATGGGGCTGTTGAATGTCGAGTACTTGAACTTGGGTATCCCCACCTACGATCCGGACGTGAACTACAACCGGGTCCAGAATGCCCCTTACTCGACCGTCGAAGGTGGCATTATGGAAAAACTTCGCGATCGGTACGCCCGATAGTCCCGGGCGATCCGGGACTATTTCTTGGGGGACGAAGCGATGAACGACTCCGACAACCGTCCGGATCAGGACGACGAAGATCTGTTGGCCACGATCCGATCTCTGGTTTCGGAAGAGGCCGCGCGCGAGGCGCCCATCCGTCCCGAGCCGGTTCCGAACTCCTTTGCGCCAGCGGAGGATGAGGCAAATGCGCAAGCGGCAGAGCCGCAATCGGCGCAGTCCCGCCCCATGCCGCTGAAGCTGGACAACCCGGTGCAGGCGGGGGCCCGTCCTGAAGCGCTCGCGCCGATGTACGACGAAGAGGCGTTGCGGTCGATCGTCACCGAACTCGTG
>JBFHFG010000580.1:0-2437 GCA_041583815.1 Halovulum sp. | reverse complement strand
GGAACGCGTCCGGCCCGTGCTGGTTCAGGTCGCCGAAGCCGGATTTCTTCCAGCCGCCGAAGGTGTGATAGGCCAGCGGAACCGGGATCGGCACGTTGATGCCGACCATGCCGATGTTGATCCGGGCCGCGAAATCACGGGCGGTGTCGCCGTCGCGGGTGAAGATCGCGGTGCCGTTGCCGTACTCGTGATCCATCGCGTAGCCCAGGGCTTCCTCGTAGGTCTCGGCGCGGACGGTGGACAGGACCGGGCCGAAGATCTCGGTCTTGTAGATGTCCATGTCGGTGGTCACGTTGTCGAACAGGCAGGCGCCGACGAAGAACCCGTCCTCGTAGCCCTGCATGTTGAAGTTTCGGCCATCCACGACCAGCTTGGCGCCTTCCTCGACGCCGCGATCCACCAGGCCGAGCACGCGCTTTTTCGCCTCGGCGGTGACCAGCGGGCCGAAGTCCACGTCATTGCCCGCGGTATAGGGTCCGATCTTGAGCGCCTCGACCCGCGGGGCCAGCTTCTCGATCAGCCGGTCGGCGGTGTCCTGGCCGACGGGAACGGCGACCGAGATCGCCATGCAGCGTTCGCCTGCGGCCCCGTACCCGGCGCCGACGAGCGCATCGACCGCCTGGTCCATGTCCGCGTCGGGCATGATGATCATGTGGTTCTTCGCGCCGCCGAAGCACTGCACGCGCTTGCCGTTGGAACAGCCCCGGCCATAGATGTACTCGGCGATCGGGGTCGAACCGACAAAGCCGATCGCGCCGATATCCTCGTGATCCAGGATTGCGTCCACCGCTTCCTTGTCGCCGTTGACGACTTGCAGGATGCCATCGGGCAGACCGGCCTCCTGCATCAGCTCGGCCAGCATCAGCGGCACCGAGGGGTCGCGCTCGGATGGTTTCAGGATGAACGCGTTGCCGGCGGCGATGGCCGGGCAGAACTTCCACATCGGGATCATGGCCGGGAAGTTGAACGGGGTGATGCCCGCCGCCACGCCGATCGGCTGGCGCAGCGAATACATGTCGATGCCCGGACCGGCGCCGTCGGTGAACTCGCCCTTCAGCAGGTGCGGCGCGCCGATGCAGAACTCGGCCACCTCCAGCCCGCGCATCACGTCGCCCTTGGCATCGGGAATGGTCTTGCCGTGCTCGCGGCTCAGCGCCTCGGCCAGCTTTTCCATGTCGCGGTTCAGCAGGTCGACGAACTTCATCAGCACGCGCGCGCGGCGCTGCGGGTTGGTCGCGGCCCAGGCGGGCTGCGCGGCCTTGGCGCCCTCGACGGCCTTTGCCATCTCGTCGGTCGAGGCCAGCGGGACCTTGGACTGCACCTCGCCGGTGGCGGGGTTGTAGACATCCGCGAACCGGCCCGAGGTGCCCTTGACGCGCGCGCCGTTGATGAAGTGGGAAAGTTCTTCCATCGGTCGTCCTCCTGATCTGTTGGGCGCAGGTTAGTCTTGCGGAATTGCAGATAACAGGGGCAATCTCCCAAAAGCGTTTTGCAAAAATGAGGGTGCGAATGGCCGATCCGAACTGGGACGACCTGCGGATATTCCTGGCCGTGGCCCGCGCCGAAAGCCTGACCGGCGCGGCCAAGGCGCTGCGGCTGGACCCGGCCACCGTGGGTCGCCGCGTCGCCCGGCTGGAAGAGGCGCTGTCGGCGGCACTGTTCGTCAAATCCCCGCAGGGCTACGTGCTGACGGAACCTGGCCAGCGCCTGCACGATCACGCCCAGTCGGTCGAAGAGGCGATGCGCGGCGCGCTGTCGCCCGGGCTGGATACCTCGGACAGGCTGACCGGCACGATCCGCATCGGCGCACCGGATGGCTGCGCGACCTACCTGCTGCCGCAGGTCTGCGCCGCGATCCACGCCGATCATCCGGGGCTTGAGGTTCAGATCGTGGCACTACCTCGCGTCTTCAACCTGTCCAAGCGCGAGGCCGACATGGCCATCGCCGTCTCGCGCCCGGCCGCCGGCCGGCTGACCGTGCAGCGGCTGGCGGACTATCGCCTGCACCTGACAGCTGCGCGGAATTACCTGGAGTGCGCCGAACCGATCCGCGAACTGGCAGACCTGAAACGCCACCCGGTCGTGGGTTACATCCCCGACATGATCTTCGACCGAGAACTTGATTACCTTGCGGAACTGGGCGTCGCGCGGCCCTCGCTGGCGTCGAACTCGGTCGCCGTGCAACTGTCCTTCGTGCGCGAGGGGGCAGGGTTGGGCATTGTCCACGACTTCACGCTGCCCTTCGCACCGGGCGTCGTGCGAGTGTTGCCGGACCAGGTCTCGCTGTCGCGCAGCTTCTACCTGATCCGCCACGCGGACGACCGGCGCGTGGCGCGGCTGAACCGGTTCGCCGACGCGCTGGCAACCCGGTTCCGGGCCGAGGTTGCCCGGCTTGAAACCGCCGCCTGAGCAAGGCCCGCGCACGCTACGCGCAGCG
>JBFHFG010000579.1:0-2443 GCA_041583815.1 Halovulum sp. | reverse complement strand
GGCGCGATCCTGGCCAACCCGCAGGGTGCCCCCGCGCTAGGTGCGGACACCGAAGCACTGAAACGCGGGCTGCGTGCCGAGGCCTGAAACCGCCTAGAGACCGAACTCCGCCGCGATCGCAGCGCCATGCTGCCCCACGTCGGGGGCAGCCGAAGCGCATCCGGGCCGCGCGCCGTCGATCCGCAGCGGCGAGCGCAGCAGCCGCATCTCGGTGTCGAGGCTGTTGCGAACGCTCTGCACCATGTCCAGCCGGGCAAAAGCCGGGCTGGACAGCAGGCGCGGCCAGTCCAGCACCTCGGACGCCCAGATGCCCTCGGGCTCCAGCAGGGCCAGCCAGTGTGCCGTCGGCTGCTGTGCCAGCCTGCGGGCGAGCGTGGTCTTGATCTCGTCCCGGCGCGCGAACCAGGCACGGGGATCCTGGGCCAGCGGCGCGAGTTCCGGCAACTGTAGCAGTTCGACCAGCCGGGGCAGGGGTGTCATTGCAATCGCGAGGTGCCCGTCCGCGGTGCGGTAGACACCATAGGGCGCTGCGAGCCCGGCATGGGCCGGATTGACCCGCGAGCGTTCGGGCAGCCGTCCACCATCATTGAAATGCGTCGCCAGGACCTCGAACTGCAAGTCCAGCAGCGCCTCCAGCAGACTGGTCTCGACATGCGCGCCGCGCCCGTGCAGGCCGCGCCCGACAAGGGCGGCAAGGATGCCTTGGGCAATCGTGGCGCCGGCCATCATGTCGGCCACGGCGAGGCCGAAAGGTACCGGCCCGTCCTCGGCGCCGCCGTTCAACCACATCAACCCGGCCTTGGCCTGAGCCAGCAGGTCCTGCCCCGGAAGCCCGGCCCATGGCCCGTCCGGCCCGTAGCCCGAGATCGAGGCATAGACAATTCCGGGCCGCAGCGCGCGCACCGCCTCGTAGTCGAGGCCCAGCCGCTCGATGACGCCGGGGCGGAAATTCTGCATCACCACATCAGCCTGTGCGATCAGCTTTTGCACCCGTGCCAGGTCCGCCGGCTGCTTCAGGTCCAGCGCGATGCTTTCCTTGCCGCGGTTGATGGCGTGGAACATGGTCGACTCGCCATCGATCACCGTATCCGACAGGTACAGCCGCCGGGTCAGGTCGCCGGCACCTGGGCGTTCGACCTTGATGACACGCGCGCCAAGGTCCTGCAGCCGGAGCGAGGCGTAGGGGCCGGACAGGAATTGGCAGAGATCGACCACCAGCAGCCCATCGAGCGGCCGGTAGGGTTCCGCGGCATGGGGTGCGTTCTGGTACGCTGTTGCCTGATTGCCCGGCGCTGAGTGATGCGGCTTTTTCATATTTTCACATATAGAAGTTACTTTCTTATTTGTATCACATACCACGGCAACCGCAACTCTCCCTCACCGTGCCGAGGCCCTGCCGAGTCGAGTTGGGATCGCACAAGAGCAGGGCGAGAAAAATTTCTAGGTTGGATGTTCTGCATGGAAGCGATGTCGCTTTCGCGTTCCCCGCAGCGACGGATCAGCGATTGGCACGGAAGACAACAACGCCTGCGTATAGGGGTGTTCGGGCGCGGTAATGATCTGCTCGGTCTCGCCGATCTCGACGATGCGGCCACGATACATCACTGCAACGCGGTCGCAGAAATAGCGGATGACCGCCATGTCGTGGCTGATGAAAAGGAACGACAGGCCCAGGTCGGCCTGCAACTGTAACAGCAGGTCCAGAACCTGTGTCCGGATCGAGACATCCAGTGCCGATGTCGGTTCGTCGGCGATCACCAGTTTCGGGTTCAGCGCGATTGCGCGGGCGATCACGATCCTCTGGCGTTGACCGCCAGAGAACGCGTGCGGGTACCGTTCCATCATGCCGGGGTTCAGGCCGACCTGCTTCAACAGGGTTGCAACCCGATCCTCCAGTTCCTGCCCGCGCGCCACCTGGTTGACGATCAGCGGTTCCGCAATGTTCTGCTTCACGGTCATTCGGGGGTTCAGCGAGGCGAACGGATCCTGAAAGATCATACGGACGTTGCGACGATACTGCGTCAGGTCCGCGCTTTCAGCGCCGACCAGGTCGAGCCCGTCGTATTCCATTTCGCCTGCGGTCGGATCGTAGACGCGGGCGATACACCGGCCAACGGTGGTCTTGCCCGAGCCGGATTCGCCGACAATCCCCAGAGACTCGCCGCGCTTGAGTTGAAAACTCACCCCGTCGACGGCCTTTGTTGTTTCGCTGATGCGCTGGAAAAAGCCTTCGCGCTTGTGGAAGTGCAGTTGCAGGCCGTTGACGCGAAGGATGTCATCGGCGTCCTCGGCCGGGCGGACCTTGATCGGCGTGGGCTCATCGAGGCGCTTGACGGCGCCCAGCAGCTTTTGCGTGTACGGGTGCGCCTGGTGGCGAAAGATCGCGCCCGTCTCGCCGGTTTCGACCACGTGGCCCTTTTCCAGGACAACGACGTCGTCGGCG
>JBFHFG010000578.1:0-2459 GCA_041583815.1 Halovulum sp. | reverse complement strand
TGGCCCGAAGCCGCACTGGCGCATGGCTTGCAGGTGCGGCTTTCCGGGCCTCGGGTCTACAGCACCGGGGCCGAGGATCAGCCTTGGGTGAACGGGGGCGCGCCGGACCCCGACGCCGGGGCAATCCGCGCGGGGCTGACGCTGTTCGTTCGCATGGTGGCCGTGGCCACGGTAGTGATACTTCTGGTCGCGGCAATCTGAGGGAGGCGGGGGATGCGGGAACATGGTGGCGACCTGGACGCGGCCGTGCAGCGGTTCGGAGGCGATCCGGATGACTGGATCGATCTGTCGACGGGCATCAACCGCCTGCCGTGGCCGATGCCGGATCTGCCCGAGCCTGTCACCCGCGCGCTTCCCACGCGGGCGTTGACCGACCGGGCGCTGGCAGCGGCCCGCACTGCCTATGGGACCGATGCGCCGGGTGTGGCGCTGGCCGGTGCGCAGGCGGCGATCCAACTGGTGCCGATGCTGCGGCCACGGGGGGTGGCTCGGGTCCTTTCGCCAACCTACAACGAACATTCGGGTGCGCTCGATGCCGCTGGCTGGCAGGTCGAAACCCCCGCCACGCTGGAAGCGCTGGACGGCGCGGATGTCGCTGTAGTGGTGAACCCGAACAACCCGGACGGGCGCTGTTACGAACCGCAGTCGCTGCGCGCGCTGGCCGAAAAGGTCGGTCTGCTGGTGGTGGACGAGAGCTTTGCCGACCCGGTGCCGGAACTGTCACTGCTGCCGACCTTGCCCGACGAAGGCGTTCTGGTGCTGCGGTCCTTCGGAAAATTCTACGGCAGGGCTGGCCTGCGCCTGGGATTTGCCTTTGGCGGTGCTGCCGATATCGCCCGAATGCAAGGGATGGCCGGCCCTTGGGCCGTCAGCGGTCCCGCGCTGACGTCAGGGGCCGCGGCGTTGGCGGACGATGCCTGGCGCGCGCAAGCCATCGCTCGGCTGGCCGAAGGCGCCGCCCGGCTGGATGCGTTGGCCAAAGGCGCGGGATGGCGGGTGCTGGGCGGCACGACGCAGTTTCGCCTGTATGACACCGGCGACGGGGTGGCCGCCCGCACGGGTCTGGCCCGCCACCGGATCTGGAGCCGTGCCTTCGCCGCGCGCCCCGAGTGGCTGCGCCTGGGGCTGCCCGGCCCCGAGGCCGAGTGGTCGCGCCTGGCCGATGCCTTGCGCTAGGCTTCAGCCGCACGCCAACGCCAGCAGCCCGTCCACGTCCATGTGCGTCTCGAGATGCGCGGCAAGCGCGTCCAGCGTGCTGTCGACGGTCGCGCCATAGCCCATCCCGCCCGGGGTTGCGCCCAGTGCGGTCAGCCAGGCAGCGCGGAACGCGTCGGCTGCGAACAACCCATGCAGGTAGGTGCCCATGACGCGCCCGTCGGTCGAGGTCGCGCCCTCGGGGTGATGGTCCATGTGGGCGAAAGGCCGCGCGCGGTCCGGCCCGTCGGTGCGACCGATGTGGATCTCGTATCCTTGCACCTCCAGCCCCGAGGCGGCGTGTCGCGCCGTGGCACGCGTCAGGCGTTTGTCACCGGTCATTACCGTTTCCACGTCGAGCAGTCCCAGCCCCTCGGTTTCGCCCGGCGGGCCTTCGATTCCGTCCGGATCGGCAATACGCCGTCCCAGCATCTGATAGCCGCCACACAGGCCCAGCACATGCCCCCCGCGTCGGCGATGGGCGATCAGGTCCACGTCCCAGCCCTCGGCGCGGAGCATGGCAAGGTCGCCGCGCGTGGATTTTGTGCCGGGCAGGATGACCACGTCGGCATCGCCGGGCAATGGTTGCCCCGGCGGGACCATGACCAGGGTGACGCCCGGTTCCTGCTTGAGCGGGTCGAGGTCGTCGAAATTGGCGATGCGGGACAGGAGCGGGCAGACAATCTTCAGCGTGCCCGAGCCACCACCCTTCACGTCCAGCGCATCCTCGGCCGGCAGGCGGTGAGCGTGCGGAAACCAGGGAACAACGCCGAACCCGCGCCAGCCGGTGCGGGCGGCAATCAGGTCGTAGCCATCCGCGAAAAGCGTTGGGTCGCCGCGGAACTTGTTGATCGCGAAGCCGCGGATCATGGCGGCGTCATCGGAGTCCAGAACCGCCTGCGTGCCGACAATCTGTGCGATCACCCCGCCACGGTCGATGTCGCCGACCAGAACGACCGGCGTGTTCGTGGCGCGGGCAAAGCCCATGTTGGCAATGTCACCCTTGCGCAGATTGACCTCGGCCGGGCTGCCGGCACCCTCGACGATCACCAGGTCGGCTTGGGCCTTCAGCCGGTCGAACCCATCGATGACCGCGCGCAGAAGCTGCGGCTTGAGCGCGGCGTAGTCCCGGGCCCGAACGGTGGTCAGGCGTTTGCCGTTCACTACGACCTGCGCGCCGGTGTCCGTCTCGGGTTTCAGCAGGACCGGGTTCATGTCGGTGTGCGGCTCGACCCCGCAGGCCAGGGCCTGGAGGGCCTGCGCCC
>JBFHFG010000577.1:0-2461 GCA_041583815.1 Halovulum sp. | reverse complement strand
GCACGCCGCTCGGGCAGGTGCTCATGCAGGCGAGGCAGGAGAGGCAGCGGTCGATATGCGTGACCGTCTTCGCGTCGGCGGGCCGCCCGCTCTCCAGCATGTCCTTGATCAGGTAGATCCGGCCGCGCGGGCTGTCCAGTTCGTCCCCCAGCACCTGGTAGGTCGGGCAGGTCGCTGTGCAGAAGCCGCAGTGCACGCAGGCACGCAGCACCTGGTTCGAGCGGGCGGTCAGCGGGTCGGTCAATTGTTCTGGCGTGAAATTCGTCTGCATGTTCTATCCTGCGGCCCCCATCCTGCCAGGGTTCAGCACGCCCTTCGGGTCGAACTGCGCGCGAAGCCCAGCGCTGATCCTGGCCAGCGGTGCCGGTTCGGGGTGAAATACGCCCAACCGGGCCTTGGTGTCGTCGTCCGCGCGAACCAGCGTTGCGTGGCCGCCGGTCCCCTGAAGCGCTGCGCGAATATCCTCGCCAACCGGCACGCGCAGCCAGACCAGCCCACCGCCCCAGTCGTAGAACGCCGGATGGTCCAGCCCGGCGCGGCGCCGCACCTCGGGCCCGTCCGCAGGCCTGACCGACACGCGCCAGACATCGCCCGCCCCCTCGCCCAACGGGCGGACATCGCGGACCTGCGTCCAGAGCGTCGGATCGTCGCTATCGGTGATCTCGTCGGAAAAGCGCGCCAGCAATTCACGCAACTGACCCGCGCGATAGGCGACCGATGCCTCGAACCCCTCGATCCGGATCAGGGTAACCGGCCCGCCTTCGCCCCCCGGCAGATGCGCGGCCCCGGTCACGTCAAAGGGCGAGCCCAGCGCCGCAGACATCGCCGCAACCGCCGCCGCGTCGGTCAGCCCATGAAGACACAGCGTCGCGCGGGTCTCGGGCGCGGGCAGCAGTTTGAAGGAAACCTCGGTCAGCACACCCAGCGTGCCGTGGCTGCCGGCCATCAGCTTGACCAGGTCATAGCCGGTGACGTTCTTCATCACCCTGCCGCCGTTCTTCAACACCGTGCCGCGCCCGTCCACGAAGCGCACACCGATCAGGCTGTCACGACACGCCCCGGCCTGGATCCGGCGCGGCCCCGAGACATTGGCCGCGACCACGCCGCCGATGGTCGGCGCGCCGTTGGTACCGTAAAGCGCTCGGTGATCCATCGGCTCAAACGGCAGGCGCTGGTTCTCGGCGGCCAGCGCGGCCTCGATTTCCTCCAGCGGGGTGCCCGCACCCGCCACCAGCGTCAATGCGCCCGGCTCGTAAAGGCGGATGCCGGAAAGGCCGCCGGTCTCCAGCGGATCGCCTCTGACCGCGTGGCCTAGCCCCGCGCGCGTGCCGCCACCGCGGATCGCAAGCCCGCTGCCTTCGGCGGCGGCGGCCGTGACCAAATCGGCCAGTTCCGCCTCGTCTGCCGGTCTCAAGCCCATGTCTTCTCTATTCTCCAAATACTCCGGGGGTGAATTGGCCCGCAGGGCCAAGAGGGGGCAACGCCCCCTCTACGCCGCCCGCCGCCCATCGGTGGTCTCAAGCGGGAAGACCTTCGCCGGGTTCAGCAGCCATTTCGGGTCGAACACGTCCTTGACGCGCAATTGCGCCTCGATGTCCGCGGCAGTGTACTGGGTCAGCATCAGGTCGCGTTTCTCGATGCCGACGCCATGTTCGCCGGTCAGGCAGCCGCCGACCTCGACGCACAGCTTCAGGATCTCGGCGCCAAGCGCCTCGCAGGTCTCAAGCTGGCCCTCTGTGTTGGCGTCGAACAGGATCAGCGGGTGCATGTTGCCGTCGCCCGCATGAAAGACGTTGGCCACTTCCAGCCCGTATTCCTTGGACAGCTCGCCGATCCGGCCCAGCACATAGGGAAGCTGGCTGACCGGGATCGTCCCGTCCAGACACATGTAATCGTTGATCTGCCCCATCGCGCCAAAGGCGGACTTGCGGCCCAGCCAGATCGCGGCGGATTCCTCGGGCGAGCGGCTTTCGCGCCAGTCAGTCGGGCTGTGGCGGTCGGCAATCTGCTTGATCTTGGCCAGTTGCTCGTCGATCTCGGCGTCCGAGCCTTCGACCTCGACGATCAGCAGCGCCTCGACGTCCGGATAGCCCGCGTGGGCGAAGGCCTCGCAGGCGCGGATGCAGGGGCGGTCCATGAACTCGATGGCCACGGGTAGCACGCCCGCCTTGATGATGTCGCTGACGCAGGCGCCCGCGACCTCGTTCGAATCGAACCCCATCAGCACCGGGCGCGCACCCTCCGGCTTGCGCAGGATGCGTAGCGTCGCCTCGGTCACCACCCCCAGCTGTCCCTCGGACCCGCAAAGCACGCCCAGCAGGTCGTATCCCGCTGCGTCGAGATGCGCGCCGCCGATCTCGACGATCTCACCCTCCATCGTCACCATGGTCACGCCAAGCAGGTTGTTTGTCGTCACGCCGTATTTCAGGCAGTGCGCCCCACCCGAGTTCATCGCGATATT
>JBFHFG010000576.1:0-2491 GCA_041583815.1 Halovulum sp. | reverse complement strand
GCGCAGGGCGAGGTCGCCGTCTACGGCGTGAACACCGGCTTCGGCAAGCTGGCCTCGGTCAAGATCCCCCCGGCAAAGACCGAGACCTTGCAACGCAACCTGATCCTGTCGCACTGCTGCGGCGTGGGCGAGGCGCTGGATACGCCGACCACCCGGCTGATGATGGCGCTGAAACTGCTGTCGCTGGGGCGCGGCGCGTCCGGCGTCCGCTGGGAGATCTGCGCCCAGATCGAAGCGATGCTGGCGGCAGGCGTGGTCCCGGTGATCCCCGCACAGGGCTCGGTCGGCGCTTCGGGCGACCTTGCGCCGCTGGCGCACCTGGCGGCCGCGATGATCGGCGAGGGCAGGGCGGTTCTCAACGGCGAGGAACTGCCGGGCGGCGAAGCATTGTCGCGCGCCGGGCTGACGCCGGTGGTGCTGGGTCCGAAAGAAGGGCTGGCGCTGATCAACGGCACGCAATTTTCCACGGCCTGCGCGCTGGCCGGGCTGTTCGACGCCTGGCGCAACATGACGGCGGCAGTCGTGACCTCGGCGCTGTCGACGGATGCGATCATGGGCTCGACCGCGCCGCTGCACCCCGCGATCCACAGCTTGCGCGGCCATCAGGGCCAGATCGACATTGCCGCGGCCATGCACGACCTGATGGCGGGCAGCCAGATCCGCGAAAGCCATCGCGACGGCGACAGCCGCGTGCAGGATCCGTACTGCATTCGCTGCCAGCCGCAGGTGACCGGCGCGGCGCTGGACCTGCTGCGCTTCGCCGCCCGCACGCTGGAGATCGAGGCCATCGCCGTCACCGACAACCCGCTGGTCATCACCGACGACGGCAGCATCGTCTCGGGCGGGAACTTCCACGCCGAGCCGGTGGCCTTTGCCGCCGACCAGATCGCGTTGGCCCTGTCAGAGATCGGCGCCATCGCGCAGCGCCGGGTGGCGCTGATGGTGGACCCGACGCTGTCCTTCGACCTGCCGCCCTACCTGACGCCGGAGCCGGGGCTGAACTCGGGCCTGATGATCGCCGAGGTGACCACCGCCGCGCTGATGAGTGAGAACAAGCACCTGGCGAACCCGTGCTCGACCGACAGCACGCCGACCTCGGCCAACCAGGAGGATCACGTCAGCATGGCCGCCCATGCCGCGCGGCGGCTGGAGCGGATGAACCGGAACCTGAACGTGATCCTCGGGGTCGAACTGCTCTGCGCCGCGCAGGGGGTTGAGTTCCGCGCGCCGCTGAAAACCTCGACCAAGCTGCAGGCGGCAATTGCCAGGCTTCGCGGAACGGTACCGACACTGGCAGAAGACCGCTACATGGCGGGCGATATCGACACCGCCGCCGGGCTGGTGCGCTCGGGTGCCTTGCCTGCCGCCGCCGAGTTGCAGGAGATCGCCCGATGACCCCTGTCGAGATCGTCCGGGGCGACAGCCCCATCATCCTTGGCCTGCCGCACACCGGCACTTTTGTGCCGGAGGACATGCGCGCCCGGCTCAACGACCGGGGGCGCGAGTTGGCGGATACCGACTGGCATATCGACCGGCTGTATGACGGACTGCTGGAGGGCGCGACCACGGTGCGCGCGACCTTCCACCGCTACGTGATCGACGCGAACCGCGATCCGTCGGGCGAGAGCCTCTATCCCGGGCAGAACACCACCGGGCTGGTGCCGCTGATCGACTTTGACGGGCAGGACATCTGGGACGTGCCGCCGGGTGCCGACGAGATCGCCGAGCGCGCGCAGGCGTTCCACGCGCCCTATCACGCCGCCCTGCGCGCCGAGATCGCGCGGGTGCGGGCGAAATACGGCGTTGCGATCCTTTACGATTGCCACTCGATCAGGTCGCTGATCCCGTTCCTGTTCGACGGCAAGTTGCCCGATTTCAACATCGGCACGAACAATGGCGCGACCTGCGCGCCTGAAATTGAAAGCGCCGTGGCTGCGATCTGCGCCAAGGCCGAAGGCTATACCTGCGTCAGCAACGGACGCTTCCGGGGCGGCTGGACGACGCGGCACTACGGGCAGCCGGAAACCGGCGTTCACGCGATCCAGATGGAGCTGGCGCAATCGACCTACCTGTCGGCCGAGGCCGCGCCCTGGACCTATGACCCCGAGGCGGCAGCCCGTCTGCGCACGCATCTTGCCGCCATTCTGACCACGCTGGCTGATCTGGCCCCGACCCTGAGAGGCACATCATGAACACTCGTCACAATACCCGCGACGTCTTTCCCGCCACCGGAACCGAGATCACCGCCAAAAGCTGGCTGACCGAAGCGCCGATGCGGATGCTGATGAACAACCTGCATCCGGACGTGGCCGAGAACCCGCACGAGCTGGTGGTTTATGGCGGCATCGGCCGCGCCGCCCGCACCTGGGAGGATTTCGACCGGATCGTCGACTCGTTGAAGAAGCTCGAGGACGACGAGACGCTGCTGGTCCAGTCCGGCAAGCCGGTCGGCGTGTTCCGCACCCATGCGAACGCGCCGCGCGTGCTGATC
>JBFHFG010000575.1:0-2496 GCA_041583815.1 Halovulum sp. | reverse complement strand
GCGCACACCGCGCTCGACGTCACCGACACCATCACCATCACGGTCGAGGGCTGACCGTTGGTGAACGGGTTCTGCGCCGACGCTTGCGCCTGGCCTGCCGTCGCGGGGGCCGCGGTCGCGCCGGGCGCGGAATCGATCGCCGACGAGGCGATATCGCTGCTCCACAGGCTGCCGGACGCGGTGGGTGCCACGCTTTCGAAGGTCGCCGGGGTGCCGCCGACGTTCCGGGGCAGGGCGATCACCTCGCCCGCGCGGGGGCGGTAGGTGGCGGGCAGGCCGTTGTGCCGGGCCAGCTCCTGCGGCTCAAGGCCGACGCGCTGCGCCATCTGCGCGACGTCATCGCCTTCGCGGGCGACCATGACCTGGTAGTTGGCATAGGTGATCACGCCGCGAGTGTCGGGTTCGGGACGGGGCAGCGTCGGGGTCACGTTCTCGGCCGGCTTCGAGCCGCCGAACATGTTTCCGATCATGCCGCCGTTGCTGCCGCAGCCGCTCAGGGCAAGACCGACAGCAAGGACCAGCGCCGTCCGCGCGCCATGTGTGGGAAAGCTCGTCATCATACAAACCGCCTGTACCGTGCGCTTGCCGCGCCTTTTTTGCTGTAATGACGCGGCACCTGTTCGCCGATACCTGCGTCAATGCGCGCTCAGTCGTTGGCCATTCCTTCGACCAGCGGTACGAAGCGCACGTCGCCAAGGCTCTGATACTCCAGCCCCTCGTCGGTTTTTACCACTTTGATCAGCGTTTGCACAGTATCGGATTGGCCGACCGGCAGCACCATGATCCCGCCGACCCGCAACTGGCTGGCCAGCGAACCGGGCACATCCTCGGCTGCGGCGGTGACGAGGATGCGGTCAAAGGGTGCCTGTTCGGGCAGGCCGTGCGCGCCGTCGGACGGGATCACCACGACATTGGTCAGGTCCAGCCGCCGCAGCAGCGCCTCGGCGTTGCGGGCCAGGGTCTTGTGCCGCTCGGTCGTGTAGACCCGGCGCGCCAGGTGCGACAGGATCGCCGCCTGGTAGCCGGAGCCGGTGCCGACCTCGAGCACCTTGCATCGCTTCGTCACCTGCAGCGCCTGGCTCATCAGTCCGACGACAGAGGGTTGCGATATGGTCTGCCCGCTGCCGATGGGCAGGGGCACATCCTCGTAGGCGCGGGATTTGAAGATGCCGTCGACGAAATCGCCGCGCGGTGTCTTTTCCATCGCCGACAGGACCGCATTGTCGGTCACGCCCCGGGCCCGCAGGCCCAGGATGAACTGCATCCGCGTCTCGTCGTCAGAGACCATGCAGCGCCTCGGCCAGCGGTTCGACCATCGCGCGCGCGGTCAGGTCCGCGCGCAGCGGGGTGACGCTTGCGTAATCCTGCACGGTCAGCTTCGAGTCCGAACCTTCCTCGGTCTGCTCGTTGGCGCGCACGCCGTGCCGCAGCCAGTAGTACTGGCGCCGGTTGGGGGCGACGAAGGGTTCGACGGTGAAGCTGGGCACCGGGCGATGCCCCTGGAAGGCGGCCTTCACGCCCTTGACCTTGTCGGCGGGGCAGGCGGGGAAGTTCACGTTGTAGAACACGCCGTAGCGTTCGTCGTGCCAGGTGGCCTTGTCCAGCAGCGCGCGGCAGATCCGGGGCGCGTGGGCGATGGCGGCATCGAACGGCACGTCCAGGTCCTTGTTGCCGGGACCGTAGTACTGCGACAGGGCGATGGCGCGCAGGCCGTGCAGCGCTCCTTCCATCGCGCCGGCGACGGTGCCGGAATAGACCACGTCCTCGGCCACGTTGTGTCCGCGGTTGACACCGGACAGCACCAGGTCGGGCGGGGTGTCGACCATCAGGTCGCCAAGCGCCACCATCACGCAATCGGCGGGCGACCCTTCGACCGCGTAGCGCCGTTCGGCGTGCTTCTCCAGCCGCATTGGCCGCACGTAGGACACCGCGTGGCTGACCGCCGACTGTTCCAGCACCGGGGCGACGACCCAGACCTCGCCCGAGGGGCCGGCCAGTTCTTCCGCGATCACCTCGGCTGCGGCCAGACCGGGCGCGGTGATGCCGTCATCATTGGTGATCAGGATGCGCATGAGGATCGCCTTGCTTGATTGAAGTCCCCGACGTTCTAGGCCGGGCAGGCGGGACGGTCCATAGTCCCGCCCGGCCAATTTCGCCAAGCAGCCCGGTGTGTTGCTGTTCGGTCGAACCGTGCGCCGCTCAGTCGCCGATGTCGGGGCTGTCCATCCGCCGCTTCGACACCGGGCGCCAGGCATAGCCGGTCAGTTTTCTCGCCGCTGCCCAGTCGCGCGCCTTGTCCAGCAGTGCTGCGGGCCGGTTGCGCAGGCCCGGCAGGAACAGCACGTCCAGCCCGGTCCACGGCGCGAAGGGCGCGCGGCGCAGCGTGGCATAGATCTCGACCCGCACGGTGGCCTTGGGGCTGGGCGTGCGGCCGTGGAAGGCATGGGTGTCCGCCACGATCAGCGTGTTGCCGGGCACGGCCATCTTCACCGGGTC
>JBFHFG010000574.1:0-2520 GCA_041583815.1 Halovulum sp. | reverse complement strand
GCGGCCCTGCGGCAGATCGTGGACCCGGAAAAGGCGAATGCCCAGGCCTTTGCCGATCAGGCGGCGATGGTCGAAAAGCTGGGCGGTGAAGAGGCAATCAGGGGTATCGTACCGCTGGCCTTCACCGACCCGCGAGAGGTGATGACGGGCGGGGGCTGAGCCCCGCCCGACCACTCAGCAGACGGTGCGTCCGCGTTCGATGATGGTTTCCAGAACCTCGTCCGGATCGCGCTTCCACCAGTTCAGCGCCGAGAAGATCTCGACCTCGCACAGGCCGTCGAAACCGTTGGCCTCGGCTGTCGCACGCAGGCCGGGAATATCGATCACCCCGTCCCCCATCATGCCCCGGTCGGTCAGCAGGTCGCGCGTCGGAACCAGCCAGTCGCAGATGTGGAAGGCCATCAGCCGTTCCTTGCCCGCGCGGGCCATCTGTTCCTTCACCTCCGCGTCCCACCAGATGTGATAGACATCAGCGGCAACGCCGATGCCGTCGCCCAGCCGGTCGCAGATATCCAGCGCGTTGCGCAGCGTGTTCACGCAGGCCCGGTCCCCGGCATACATCGGGTGCAGCGGCTCGATGGCGACCTTCACGCCGCTTTCGCGGGCGTATTCCAGTGTGTTAGCCAGGCCTTCCTCGACGATGGCACGGGCCCCGTCGATATCGCGGGAGCCTTCGGGAAGACCGCCCACCACCATCACCAGACACTCGGCACCGATCTCGGCGGCCTCGTCCACGGCGCGGCGGTTGTCGTCGATCACGGCCTTCGTCAGTGCGCCCTCGGCGGTGTACCAGCCGCCCCGGCACAGGCCGGTGACGGTCAGTTCCGCCGCCTTGATGGCGCGGGCGGCCTTGGCGACGCCCATGTCCTGCAGGACGTCGCGCCAGGGGGCGATGCCCCCCAGGCCGTGACGCTGGCAGCCGTCGATGGCCTGGGCCAGCCCCCATTTCTCTTTCACAGTGGCGGTATTGAGCGACAGGCGCTTTGCCGAAACGCCGCTCACCGCTCTACCCCCCGTGCCGCAAAGACAGGGCGCGCGCGCGCGGCGGCGAGGTCCGGATCCGCGAACAGGCCCGCGTCATTCGCCATGCGGATGATGTCGGCCAGATGCAGCGTGGAGCGCGTGCTTTCCTGCCCGCCGATCATGGTGAAATGATCCTGGTGGCCGGTCAGGTAGGCCATGAACACGACACCCGTCTTGTAGAAGCGCGTGGGCGCCTTGAAGATGTGGCGCGACAGCGGGACGGTCGGGCCGAACTCGGCATGGTAGCCGTCCAGATCGCCCTGCCCCAGCCGGTTCAGGGCCCGGCAGGCCGACTGGGCGATCGGGTCGAAGATGCCCAGCAGCGCGTGGGAATGCCCCTGCTCGTCGCCCGCGATCAGTTCGGGGTAGTTGAAGTCGTCGCCAGTATACATCGTCACACCTTCGGGAAGGCGGCGGCGCATGGCGATTTCCTTCTCGGCGGACAGCAGCGAGATCTTGATGCCGTCGACCTTGGCAGCGTTGGCCTCGATCACCTGAAGACAGGTGTCCATCGCGGTCATGTGGTCGTCCGAGCCCCAGTAGCCTGCAAGCGCGGGGTCGAACATCTCGCCCAGCCAGTGCAGGATCGCGGGCTGCGACAGGCCCGACAGGACCTTGCCGTAGACGCGGGCGTAATCCTCGGGGCCTTTCGCGGCCTGCGCCAGTGCGCGGGATGCCATCAGGATCACGCGGGAACCGGCGGCCTCGACCGCCTCGCACTGTTCCTCGTAGGCGGCGATGACCTGGTCGAGGGTCACGTCCGGGCCGGGGGCCAGGTGATCGGTACCCGCACCCGAGGCGATCAGATGCCCGCCCGCCTTGGCGTTGCGGGTTGCGCGTTGGATCAGTTCAAGCGAAGTGGGCCAGTCCAGGCCCATGCCGCGCTGCGCGGTGTCCATGCTTTCGGCGACGCCGAAACCCTGCGACCACAGATGCTCGCGGAAGGCCAGCGTGCGGTCCCAGTCAATCGGGCAGTCGAGCCAAGGGTCGCAATCCGCCAGCGGATCGTTGACCACGTGCGCCGCGGCATAGGCGGTACGGGTCCAGCCCTGCGGGGTTTCCGGGGCCGGACCGGCGGTCAGCGTGACCGCGCCGCCGGGAAGGTTCAGGGTTGCCATGCTCAGACCTCCAGCGGTTCCAGATCGACCCAGCGGCGCTCTTTCGAGCTTTGATAGCCCGCCTGCGCCAGCTGCACGCCCTTGGCGCCTTCGAGCAGCGTGTAGTGCCACGGTGCATCCTCGGCCACGTGACGCAGGAACTGCTCCCACTGCACCTTGAAGCCGTTGTCGAAGACGGTGTTGTCGGGGACCTCCTCCCAGTCGGCATAGAAGTCGAGCGTCTGCGGCTCGTCCGGGTTCCAGACCGGCTTGGGCGTGTTCACGCGGTGCTGGGAATAGCACTTGTGCAGGCCCGCAACGGCCGAACCGTGGGTTCCATCCACCTGGAAGGTCACCAGGTCGTCGCGGCGCACGCGGGTGCACCAACTCGAATTGATGT
>JBFHFG010000573.1:0-2523 GCA_041583815.1 Halovulum sp. | reverse complement strand
GCGGGCGCCGCCCGTGGGCATCTACGCGGTGCGCTGCGAAGCGACGGGCGCGGTCTGGGTAGGCGCGGCGCGGGACCTGGACGCGATCGGCAATCGGGTGCTTTTCACGCTACGGTCCGGGGGGCATCCGAACCGGTCCCTGCAGGACGCCTGGCGCGCGCACGGCCCCGAGGGCGTGCGGATCGAGACGCTGGAGGTGCTGGACAAGGACACCCCCGCGATCTCGCGGGGGCGGGTGTTGAAGGCGCGGCACGCGCACTGGTGCGCGGCGCTGGGCGCGGTGCGGATCTAGGCCGTGGCTCAGAGGGTGACGTCGAGCGTGCCGCCGTCGCCATCATCGCCGTCGTCACCGCCATCGTCGCCCACGCCGCCGCCACTGCCGTCGTCCGAGCCGTCGTCATCGTCGGCGGGGCAGACCAGTGCGTGCGCGTGCGGATAGCCGGGAATGTCGTCCCCGGGTGCCAATGGCAGGATCACGCGGTACCGGGGGCGGGTCACCAGGCGGTTGCGCCAGTCTTTCTCGGTCGCCCCGAGCCCAACCCAGTCGACCAGCGGCGTCCAGGTCGCGAAGGTCTCGGTCAGGATGACCGAATCGTGGGCGGACATCGGCGGCATGATTTCGAGCGGGATCGTATCATCCGTCAGGTAGCCCAGGCGCGGTTCCAGGTCGTCGTCCGGGTCCGCGATGGCGGCGGCATAGGTATCGTCGCCCAGGTAGGACCACAGCACGCGATAGCTGCTGCCGTTGAAGCAGATGCTGGAGACGCGCAGCCAGCCGTCGTCAATGCGCGGCGGCAACAGGACCTTGTGAGAGGTGAACAGGGCGTCCAGCTCGTCCAGGGTCGCATAGGGCTGGACGTCTTCCTTGCCCATGCGCGAGGCCATGTCGCTGAGCGTATAGGCGGTCTTTGCCGTCAGGCTGTTCGATCGGAAGGCGTCGAACCACACGAAACTGCCGATGAACCAAAGGGCCAGCAGGGGGAAGGTGATCACGAATTCGATCGAGACCGTGCCGTCCTCGTTCCGCAGCGCTTGTCGCAATTTTCTGAAGAGTTTCATGGCTCGCCCCTCAGGTCGGTTCGTTCTTGAACGCGGTGTAGCTGACCATCCGGTGCGCCCCGGTGGAATCCTTGGGTAGCATGAGGCCAAGGCCCAGGCCGGGCATGATCGGGTCGACCAGAGCGCAAGCGCGGATATAGATGACATCGCCCCGCGCGCCGTCGTCCGGGTTCATGACCGGCGCATTGGGCGCACTGCGGTCCAGGCATTGCACGGCATTGTCCGGGAAGTTGGCGGGCGCAGAGGCTTGCGGTACGACCTCGACGATCAGCGTGGTTTCGCAATCGGCCAGGATCCGCGAGTAGTTGCAGATCCGGCTTCGGACCGCGTCGTGATCGACCGGCGGGTCGATCTTGCCAAGTCGCAGGTCGCGAACTGTCAGGTCCACGCCGCGGTCCAGCATCATGTATCGCGTCATCAGGAAGCCGGACTCGATGACCGAGAACACGATGGTGATGACCGCCGGAAAGATAATCACGAACTCGACCGTGGCGGCGGCGCGCTGATCGCCCAGGAAACGTCTGAGAAATTTTCTCATCCCGGCACCGTCAGTTGATCAGCTTGAGGGTTTCGAGTTCGTTCCTAATGACGTCGAACACCTTGCCCAGGTCCTTGCCGTCGGCGACATGGGCGCGGCCCTGGTCAGCGCATTCGGCGAGTGCGCGTTCGGCTTTGGCGCCGGCATTGAAGCCGATGGTGTAGACCAGAATGCCTGATGCCTTGGCAGCGTTGCAGATCTCGTAAAGGCGGGCGTCGCCCAAGCTGATCGCGTCACCGCTGTTGTCCTTGGTGACAAGACCGTCATAGGAGGTGTAGTCGCCCACGGAGTTCGAGCATGACGGCGACCCGCCGGAATAGTTGGAGTTGTTCGCCCACCAGATCGGATTACTGTTGCTTACCGGAGGAGCTGCATCGGTGCAATTTGAGCCGCCGATGGTGCCCTTCTTGTGCGTATCCCACCATTCGATTGGATCCTCGTCCGAGGGCGGAACGGTGAAGTACTTGCTTTCTGCAACGCGCGGCTGGCGGGTGTTGGCGCCGTCCGAGATCAGTACCACGACCTTCATCGTCTGGGTCGTGTCCCAGTCGCGGGGCAGATCACTGAACCGGCTATCGACAACGCCCTTGTTGGCCAGCGCGTTGATAACCGGGCGGCTACCCGGATCCAGCAGCGAGACGCCCCACTTCATGCCCTGGTAGATTGCGGTCCAGTATTCTTCGGTCATGCCGTCGATCATGGTGCCGATCGCGTCTTTGTCGTTCGAATAGGGCAGGATCGCGTTTTCGGGCTTGGAGCAGCCGTAGACCTTGTTCGAGCTGTTACCCGAGTACCAGAAGTGACGGGTCTGCTTGTACACCGTACCCGGGTCGATCAGCGTTTGCTCGAATTGGTTGAGCGGTGTCTCCTCGAAGTCGATGCAATAGCTGCGGGTATGTGCATCCAGGTTCTGTTCGGGGTTGAAG
>JBFHFG010000572.1:0-2533 GCA_041583815.1 Halovulum sp. | reverse complement strand
TTGCCGACCGGCGGTCTCGGCCCCTGTGAGGCCTTTTCCGACCTTGCCGGCCGCGCCCCCGGCTTGGGTTTCCGCTCCCGCGGGGCGGGCGCGTCATTCCATTCGATGGGCGGCGTGTCGGCGCGGGCCGACGCCTCGCGTTCCCGATACCCGCCGGGCTTGCCGCCACGCGCCGAAGGCTTCCCGGTGGCGCGTTTCGGGCGCTCCAGCACGGGCGGGTTGTCCATGCGGGAGACGATGGCGCCCGGCTCCAGCTTCATTTCGGGGCCGATCGCCTCGAGGAAGGCGGGAACGCTGGTTTCCAGGATCTGGACGAAGGACTGGTCCTGCTGGACGCGGATCGCGCCGATATCATCCTTGGTCAGCTTGCCGGCCTTGCACAGCATCGGCAACAGGCGGCGCGGTTCGGCATGGGCCTTGCGCCCGCCCGAGATGGCGAACCAGACCGAAGCGCCGAACGCGGCCCGCGGGGCGGGCTTGGCATCGACGTCCGCCAGATCCTCGGGGGCCGAGCGGGACATCCGGTAGAGCCGCAGGTAGGCCGCCGCGATCTGCTCGGGCGAGAACGTTTCGACAAGCTTGTCGATCCCGACCCGTTCGGAGTCTGCGATGGGCGCATGCCAATCCGGGTCGGCCATCATACGCTCTTCGTCGCGCGCGTTCACGGCATCGGCAGTGGGCGCACCGGACCATTCGGCCTTCAGTTTTGCCATGCCCAAAATCCGCTCGGCCTTCTTGCGCGACTTGCGTGTCACGATCAGCGCCGAGACACCCTTGCGCCCGGCCCGGCCGGTTCGGCCCGATCGGTGCAGCAGGGTTTCGTGGTTCGACGGCAGTTCGGCGTGCACGACCAGGTCGAGGTTGGGCAGATCGATGCCGCGCGCAGCAACGTCCGTGGCCACGCAGACCCGCGCGCGCCCGTCGCGCATCGCCTGCAGCGCATGCGTGCGTTCGGTCTGGGACAGTTCCCCGGACAGGGCGACCACCTGGAAGCCGCGATTGGACAGTCGGGTCGTCAGCCGGTTCACCATCGCGCGGGTGTTGGCGAAGACGATCGCGTTCGGCGCTTCGTAGAAGCGCAGCGTGTTGATCACCGCGTTCTCGGTGTCCTGCTCGGCGACGGACAGGGCGCGATACTCGATATCCGCATGCTGCGCATGTTCCGACCTTGTCACGACGCGAAGCGCGTCTTTCTGATAGCTTTTGGCAAGCTGGGCGATCGACTGCGGAACGGTGGCCGAGAACAGCAGCGTCTGCCGTTCTTGCGGGGCCTGGTTCAGGATGAACTCCAGGTCCTCGCGGAAGCCGAGGTCCAGCATCTCGTCCGCCTCGTCCAACACCACGGCGCGGACTGCCGTCAGGTCGATGGAGCCGCGCATCAGATGATCCCGCAGGCGGCCGGGCGTCGCCACGACGATATGCGCGCCGCGCGCCAAGGCGCGCCGTTCGTCGCGCATGTCCATGCCGCCGACGCACGAGGCGACCTCGGCGTTGGCATAGGCGTAAAGCCAGCTCAGCTCTCGCTTGACCTGCAGGGCAAGTTCCCGCGTCGGCGCGATGACCAGTGCCAGCGGCGCACCGGCGGCATCGAACTCGTCGGTCTGTTGCAGCAGCGCGGGCGCGATGGCGATCCCGAAGCCGAGCGTCTTGCCCGACCCCGTCTGGGCCGAGACCAGCAGGTCCCTGCCCTCATACTCGGGTTCCAGCACGGCTTGCTGGACCGGGGTCAGCGTTTCGTAGCCACGATTCTCGATCGCTTTGCGGAGAGCTTCTTTCACGACGATTTCTTCTTTGTCCTTGAGGTTCTGCCCGCGCAACCGTCGCGGCGTTTCGCGAACGGGCAGGCCGGTTCCAATGGCGTGGAACAGCAACAAACGCCGCGCATAGGGCATTTGGCCGACGATGTATAGCGTCGCGTTCCATTTTGGCCGAGGAAAGGTCGCGTGGCGCCGTGTGGGTTCGCGCGGGAACCCGGTCCGGCAGCCGGGCGAAGGGGCCGCGCGGCCCCCTCGCACAGTCAATACATCAGAACAGTGTCTCGGGCAGCAGCATGCTGATCGTCGGGACGTAGGACAGGATGATCAGGGCCACGACCATCAGCAGGATCGTCGGCAGTGCCGCCCGGAATACTTGTCCCAGGGTCATCCTGGCCACGCCCATCGCCACGAAAAGATTCAGCCCCACAGGCGGCGTCAGCATGCCGACCGACAGGTTGACCAGCATGATCACCCCGAAATGGATCGGGTCCACGCCCACCTGCTGTGCAATCGGCATCATCAGCGGCCCAAGGATGATGATCGCCGATGCGCTGTCCAGGAAGCAGCCCGCGACCAGGAGGATGATGTTGAACATCGCGATGACCAGGAACGGGCTGTCGGTGCCCGCCAGAATATAGTTTGCCAGATCGGACGGCGCCCCGGTGCTGGCCAGCAACCACGAGAAGGCCGACGCCCCGGCGGTGATCAGCAGCAGCGGCCCTGAAATCAGGCCGGTATTGCGCAGGACCATCAGTGTGTCGCGGAAGCCGATGCTG
>JBFHFG010000571.1:0-2543 GCA_041583815.1 Halovulum sp. | reverse complement strand
CGCGCGCCTCGTCGTCTTCGTCGTCGCCCAGGAGCGCGATGCAGGCCGGCACCAGCACCAGCGAGACCGATCGCACCGCGTGGCTGTCATATGGAAAGAGGTGGATCTTGGCGTTGAGGATCGCGTGTTCGGCGATGTCGCGGGTGCGCGCCAGGAGGGATGCGCGCACCCGCTGCCGCTCGGCCTCGTCCAACTGGTCGTGGAGCCAGTCGTAACCCCAGGCGAGGGCGTTCGTGACGCGGTAGGCCCATTCGTCGGTATAGGCCCGCGAGGTGACGCCCATCGGGTCCCAGCTGGCGGCCTCGAGCAGCCAGGCCTTTGCGCGGTCGAGCATGGCCTGGTCGCCGGTCACCTTGCCGCCGATGGCGAGGTGGCGGATCGCGTACCAGAGTTCCTGAAGCTCGATGTAGGTCTTGCGCCAGACCGGCGCCGTGCGCGTGTGGTTCGGATAGCCCGCCGGCTCGGTCATCACCGGGCGATCCATCCAGGGCAGGACGGATTCCCTGTAGAAGGTCGACCAGGTGCAATGGTCCGGGTCTTCCTTGACCTTCGCTCGGAACGTGTCCAGCCGGTCGGGCGTCAGCCAGAGCCGCGGATGCGCCTGTGTCACCTTCGCAAAGCGCGCGTCGCGCGCGGCCAGCGGCGTTTCCGGCAGGCCCTCGGCAATCGTGAAGCTGCGGGTCGTGCTCCAGGTGGTCGCGGGTTTACCGGCCGCGTCGCAGACGGCGTAGGACCAGTGCCAGGCGCCGGGCGCCAGCGCCACGTCCGGGGTGAAGAAGTTCAGCGGAATGTTCGCGAAAACCTGCGTGCCTTTCGCCGGGAACGCCGGATCGGTCGACAGGCGCAGCACGTAGCGCGCCTCGTCCTCGATTACCGGCAGCCACGTGAAGCGCGGCGGGTTCTCGACGATCTCGGTGTCGCGGTCGGGCGCATACCGGATGGTGAGCCGGCCGGCCTTGGGTTCGTCGAGAAGGGGAGCGGTGGTGCCACGCATCTATCGGACTTCCTGTCTTCGGGCAAAGTTTGGGTGGCGCGTGGCCCGCGTGGGCCACGCCCTGTCTTGCAAACTGGGGGCTTGGATCAGCCGCCGTACTGCCGCTGGTAGGCCGAGTTCATCACCTCGATGACCTGGTCGTAGCCCATCTTTTTGAGCGTCGCCACGTAGCTGTCCCAGTCGGCCTTGACGTCACCGCTGCCCAGGATCCAGGCCTGCTGGCGCTCCAGCATGTAGGTGCGGATCGACGGCCAGTACTTGTCGTAGACCGCCTGTTCTTCCTTGTTGAACGCAACGCCGAGGAACTGGTCGATCAGCAGGTCATGCTGGTCATAGAGCTCGATCCCCTGGCGGGCCGCCTCGGAGGTCCACTGCCATTCGTAGCGGTAGTCCTGCGGATAGCCGCGATAGATCTGCGCGCCTTCGAGGTACATCTGGCTGTTCACCGCCTGGTCGCTGTTCAGCACCTCGGGCTTGTAGATCGGCTCGCCGTCGACCATGTCCCAGGTCTTGCCCTCGACGCCGAAGTTGGCCAGGTTCGACCCCTCGGGCGTGAACCAGAAGTCGAAATACTTGATCGTCTCGACCGGGTGCTTGTTGGAATAGCTGATCGCCCAGCCGTCCGGCTTGATCGGGATGCGGCGATGTTCTTCCATCCGCACGCCCTTGGCCGAGGCCGGCGGCAGGAACGGGATGAAATTGAAGCCGGGCACCTTGTCTGCCAGCGCGGCGTTGTAGCCGGACGTCGAGGCGAACCAGTCATGCGTCGCGCCGCCCAGGTTCTCGGACAGCAGATAGTCGCGCGAGCTTGACCCTCGGGTGAAAATCTCGGCGTCGATCAAACCCTCGGCATACCACTGCGCGATGTTGGCGAGGCCGTCGCGATAGGCTTCCTGAGCATAGGGGTGAACGATCTTGCCTTCGTCGCTGACGTAGAAGTCGTGATAGGTGTCAGACCCCGACGAGCGCGCGTCCCAAAGGTTCAGCAGGCGCAGCACTTCTTCCCACTGGCGGGCGAAAAAGGGGACCTCGTCCTTCAGCCCGTTGCCGTTCGGGTCCTGCTCGCGGAAGGCCTTGAGCACGGCATAGTATTCATCGACGGTCTGCGGCTGTTCGAGCCCGAGCTTGTCCAGCCAGTCCTGGCGGATGTACCACGCCCGGCCATATTTGCCGTCGGGCAGATAGGGGATGTAGTAGACATTGCCGTCATAGGCCTTGATCGCGTCCCAGATCTCCGGGTGCTCGTCGAACCAGGCCTTGATGTTGGGGGCATGTTCCTCGACCAGGTCGTTGAGCGGCACGAAGGCGCCTTCCGGCCCATACTGGTTGACCGGCTGCTTGATCAGGTTGCCGCCGACGATGTCGGGCAGGTCGCCGGTGGCCAGCAGCAGGTTCATCGCCTCTGCCGCGTCGGTCGAGTTCTTGCCGGCGGTCTTGTCGATCAGGTGGATGCCGGTCATTTCGCGGGCGGCTTCCTCGACGGGGTAGACCTTGCTGGCATCGCCGCCGACGCCGTAGCCCTGCGCGCGCGGCCAGTGCAGGTGGATCG
>JBFHFG010000570.1:0-2549 GCA_041583815.1 Halovulum sp. | reverse complement strand
GTGTTCGCAGTCGTGATCTTCTTCGGCGCGCCGCTGGTCATGGCCGGAGAGATGAGCACTGGTGTTCTTGTCGCGGCCTCCATGCTTTCTTCGCGGATGCTGGCGCCGCTTGCCTCTATCACCCAGATCATCAGCCGTTGGCAGCAGGCCCGCGTCGCGCGCGAAGCACTGGACACGCTGCTCGCCCTGCCGGTCGATGTCGCCGAAGAGGCGCAGCGCATCCACAAACCCTCGATCCGCGGGACGTTCCACCTGCAGGACGCGACGTTCGGCCATGACCCGGAAACGCCGGTGTTGAAAGTCGCGCGGCTTGAGATTTCGGCAGGCGAACGGATCGCCATCCTTGGTCGAAACGGGTCGGGAAAATCCACGCTGCTGTCCGGCCTTGCAGGTTTGTTGGAGCCGCTGTCCGGAGAGGTCCGCCTTGACGAGGTCGTTATGGGCCTGATCGACCCGAACGACGTGCGACGCGACATCGGATACCTGGGGCAAGCTGCGCGGCTGTTCCACGGCACCCTGCGGGAGAACCTGACGCTGGGCGCGCCAATGGCCACCGACGAGGATATTCTGGCCGAACTCGACCAGTTGGGCCTGTCGGAGTTTGTCCGAAAACTGCCCGAGGGCCTGGATCACCTGGTGCAGGAAGGCGGCCTTGGGCTGTCCGGCGGTCAGCGGCAGGGCTTGCTGCTGGTTCGTCTGCTGCTGCGGCGCCCGAAGGTCCTGCTGCTCGACGAGCCGACCGCGGCCCTGGACGAGGTGACCGAAGCATCGGTGATCGACGTGCTGTCGCGGCTCGACCGGCGCATCTCGGTGATCGTCGCCACGCACAGGCCGGCAGTCCTGAAAATGGTTGATCGCCTGGTCGTGGTTCACAACGGCACGGTCGCGATGGACGGTCCGAAAGACCAGGTCCTGGCCAAGCTTCGCACTGGGAAGGTGGCGGCATGAGCCTTTCCCTGCCCATGCCCGACCGCCCGACCGCCCGGTACGAACGCCGACTTGTCTGGCTGGTTTTCGCAATGCTGGCGCTGTTCCTTGCGTGGGCCTGGAAATACCCGCTGGTCGAGGTTTCCAGCGGGCAGGGAACGGTGGTGCCCAGTTCCCGAGAGCAAGTGGTCCAGTCGCTTGATGGCGGCATCATCGCCTCGCTTTCGGTGCGCGAGGGGGACATCGTCGAAGAAGGGCAGATCCTGGCCCGCCTGGACCCCACGCGGTCGGCTTCGAACGTTGAGGAAGCGGCGGCGAAATATCATGCCGCCATTGCGGCGGCCGCGCGACTCCGCGCCGAACTGGCTGGGGCGGACGACGTGACCTTTCCCCCCGCCCTTCAGGGCGAGGAATTCGAAGAACTGCGCGCGAACGAGCTGGCGCTGTTCCGGTCCCGCCAGACGGGCCTGCGCGAAGCGCTGTCCGGCCTGACCGAAGGGCTGGAACTGCTGCGCGAAGAGCTTGAGATCAACGAGAAACTCCAGGCAAGCGGCGCGGCAAGCCGGGTGGAACTGATCCGCCTGCAACGCGAGGCGACGCAGACCGAGCTCGAAATCGCGCGTCTGCGCGCCGATACGCGCGTGCAGGTGGGCGAGGAACTACAACGTGTCAACGCCGAGGCCGAGGTTCAGGCCTCGATCATGCGCGGGCGCTCCGATCAGCTTGCACGACTGACGTTCCATGCCCCCATGCGGGGTATCGTGAAGGATGTCGCCGTAACCACGATCGGCGGCGTGATCCCGCCCGGCGGGCAACTGATGACCATCGTCCCGATGGATGACCAGTTGCTGATCGAGGCACGGATCTCGCCGCGCGACATCGCCTTCATCTACCCGGGGCAAGAGGCCCTGGTGAAGGTCTCGGCCTATGACTACGCGATCTTTGGCGGGTTGCAGGGCGAGGTGGTCACGATATCGCCGAATACCGTTCGGGACGAGGTGAAACCCGAACAAGTCTATTACCGCGTCTACATCCGCACCCGTGAAGACCACCTGATCAACAAGGCCGGTACCCGTTTCCCCATCGTGCCGGGCATGATCGCGACGGTCGATATCCGCACTGGCGAGAAGACCGTGTGGCAATACCTGATCAAGCCGTTCAATCGCGCGCAGGAGGCACTGCGTGAACGGTAGGTCGAAAATTCCAGCCCGCCCTGTCGGGCAGTTCCCCTCAGCATTCTCTACGGTTCAAGAGAGGTTTCAGTCATGACTCGTTGGTTCGGCGCGCGAAGTGCCCTTATCGCGGTGGCCCTGTCCACCCTGTCGCCTGTCGGCGGTGCGGCCCTGGCGCAAGAGACCGCGCTCAACCAGGTGGACCCGGGTCGCGGGTTCTCTCGGGCGTCGCGCGCCTATTCGCAGATGGACCCGCGCTACGTGCGTCCCGGCAACCGGCGCACGGTCGCCCAGGTCCGAAGCGTCGGTGTCGGTGAGTCCAAACAGGAACTGCAGGGCGCAATCGGTCGGCCGGTGCTTGCCTATGGGGATGGATCGTGGGAGTTTCACCTCGCATTGCCGCTGACACAAAGCGATACTCTGGTGTGTCAATACCGGGTCTTCTTCGAC
>JBFHFG010000569.1:0-2564 GCA_041583815.1 Halovulum sp. | reverse complement strand
CGCGGCCCAGCTGCGATGCGATTCCCGCCATCACAGACCGTCCGCGCGGCGCGCGGTTGCCGGGCAGGATTGCGCTGTCGATCAGAAGCACCTCGTCCAGGCCGCGGCACAGGTCGGCCACCACCGCCGAGGACAGGCCCGGCACGCTGGATGCCCCGGACAACAGGCAAAGGCCGGCCGCCCGCGCCTGGCCATCGAGCGTGGTGATCCCTTCGGTGAATCCGGCGTCGTCCGACAGGTCCAGGTAATGCGCCCCATGCGCAAGGCAGAGACGCGCCAGACTGTAAGGGTCTGCGCCATAGGTCTGGAACGGCCCTGCGGCATCGATCACCACGTCCGGCCCCGGCGCGAAGGCCTGTGCGGGGTCCCGGTTCAGATCGACGGTCAGGGCGTGCCCGCCCAGCCGCGCGGCCATGTCCTGTGCCTTTTCCCTGTCGCGCCCGGCCAGCCAGACCTGGTGCCCGTCGCGGATCAGCAGCGTCGCCAGCCGCGCGCCGAAGACACCGTAACCGCCAAGGATGACGACCTTCGTCGCCGCGTCACTCCATTAGCCGCGCGCGCAGTGCCGGGTCGGGTATGGCGCACATGTCGGCACGACCGAACAGGCGATAGCGGTTGCGCGCGATCCGGCGATACAGCCAGTCCTGCACGGGGCGCGGCAGCAGACGCAGCGGTTGCAGCAGCCATCCCGGCCCGCCGACCGTGCGTCCGGCCCGGATCATCCCGTCGAGCGAGGCATGCCCGCGCCCGTCCTGAATGAACAGCCAGCTTTCCGGATCGTCGGAGTTCAGCCCGTAGTGCCGCAGAAGCGCCGCGCCGAGGGGCGTCTGGCTGCGGCAGATGCGGACCTGCGCCTTGCGGTCGAACCGCGCGATCATCCGCGCGCCGGTGGTGCACAGCGCGCATTCGCCGTCCATCACGGTGACCGGCCCGCTGTCGTCGAACCGGGGAACCGCCGGGTCCTGACGGTAGGAATAGGGCGGGCGTTCGGAAGCAAGTATCATCGCATGCCTGTCCGTCGTTCCGGATACCCAGCGTACAGCGGTTGCGCCCCGCGGTCTGCGTGACGCGATGCCTCGGGGGGGCAGGCGAGGTCAGGACCCGGTGGCCATGCAGCTTTCGCGCGCGGTCCGGCACTCGGGGCAATTGGCGCGGTGCAGAAAGACATAGGGGTCCTGGCGCAGGCGTGGCAGGGCGACCTCGATCAGGTCGGTGGCGCGGAACAACCGGGCATCGGCCTGCCCGACCTTGCCGCTTGCCTGAAGGCCCCGCGCCCGCAGCCAGTTGCCCGCCTGCCGGAACAGCAGGCAGCAATGGTCCGGCTCGCGGTAGGTGCGGCGCACGGGCTGGCCCGCTTCGTCGTGCAACGTGACGTGACGCGGCACCGCATAGGGCACCCCGGCGATCCATTCCGCCAGGTGCAGCGCCGTGTTCGCGTCGTGATCCACCCCCAGCAGCAGGACCTTGCCCTCGACCTGAAGCAACCGGCCCAGCGGGCTGGCCATCTGGTACGGCGGCAGCACCAGCCTGTCGCGCAACAGCCGGATCGCCGCAGGCCCGTACGCCGCAAAGGCCATCGGGTGCCGCGCCCGCAGCACCCCGACCCGGCGCCAGAACCGGTCGGCGATAATTCCGAGGTCGGGCGCCGCCGGGCTGCTTGCGGCATCGAACGGCGCATCGTCATCGCCGGTCCACGAGGGCATCATCAGCGTGCCATCCTCGCCCACCGCGTCCAGAAGCGCGTCGATCACGCCTTCCGGTCCTCGTTCGACCGGACGGACGGCGCGAAACGAGGCGTGCACCAACACCGTGTCGCCGGGCGCGACGCCCAGCGCGCGCAACTGCGCCTTCAGTTCGCTGATCGGGGTGCGCTCCCCGCCCTGGTCCGCGTCCATGCGCCGTCTCCGCCATCGCCCCCGCGCAGGGGTGGGAACAGAGTTTACACGGCCAGGCGCCAGTGTGCGAGGGGGGCGAAAAGCAGGGCAGGCAAGAGGAAAAAGCCGGGCCGGCGCAGCCATGAACCTGCGCCGGCCCGGTGTTCGGGATCAGTGCCCCGGATGAGGGTTCCAGATCAGTTCAGGGCCTGGTCGCTGATCGCATGGGTCCAGGCGCCTTCGGGCTCCTTGGTGATGGCCGGGTTGTCCTCGGACACGGCGGACAGCAGCGTCTTGACCGTCTGCTCATAGTCGGCCGGGTCCAGTGCACCGTTGCTGCCCGAGGTCAGCTTGGCCACCTCGCCCATCATGTAGACTTGGTGGTCGAGGGTCTGCGCACCGGTCGCATCGTTGTCGATGATGATCTGCGCGGCCTCTTCGGGGTTCGCTTCCGCGTATTTCCAACCCTTCATCGAGGCACGAACGAAGCGCACCATCTTGTCGGTGAACGCCGGGTCCTCGAGGTTTTCCTCCAACACGTAGAGCCCGTCCTCCAGCATCCCGATGCCCTGCTCGAGATAGTTGAAGTTCACAAGGTCATCCTCGGTATAGCCCGCATCCAGAACCTGGCCATACTCGTTGTAGGTCATGGTCGAGATGCAGTCGGCCTGGCCCTGCAGCAGCGGATCG